>JAAYAX010000016.1 GCA_012719175.1 Methanomassiliicoccus sp. | reverse complement strand
TGTGACGGCCACAGCGGCGGGGATACACCCGGTCCCATCTGAACCCGGTAGTTAAGCCCGCCAACGTTCCATGCTGTACTGCGGTGCGCGAGCCCGCGGGAACCATGGGGCGCTGTCAGCCACTTTTTATCTCTTATTTTTGTTTAATATTAATTGCATCGAAAATATTTTTACCCCATGGCCTCGTTCCTCGATGAGATTCGGTGTGGGAATGGACCTTCCTTCGGAGACCTTGATACTCATCGTGGCCGTGGTCGTCGCAGCTGCCGTGGCCTTCCTGGAGCTACGCTATCTGCGTACCAAGAAGCATGTGAAGGTCGATCAGTACCTGGAACAGGACGACGCCTACAACGCCGTGACCACCACCCGTGCGGTGGCCGCTTCCCTGACCAAGATGGGGAAGGACACGTCCGAGGCCGATGTCATCATATACCAGGCCGAGACGGCCTATGACAGGCGGGAGTTCGTTCGTTGTTTAGAGCTCGTCGGCAAGGCTAAGACGGCCCTCAAGAGCTGCAGGGACAAGGACCTTCTGACCGCCCCCGTGGAGGAGCCCATGCCCGCAGACAAGGACCAGACAAAGGAGGAGAGCAAGGCCGTCCCCGCAAACGAGTGCAAGAAGATGCCCCAGAACTATCTGGAATCCAAGTTCATCATCGACTCTGTAAAGAGCCTCCTCCCGGACGCCTTTGTGGAGCAGAGGGAAGCGGGCCAGAAAGAGATCGACATCGCGCAGGAACGGTTCGATGCCGGCGATTACTCCGAGGCGTTGAAGGCCGCCCTGAGGGCTAAGCGCATCATCTCACCACCAGCTCCCTCGAAGGACAGGATACCCAACGTGGCCACCGAGGTCATCAAGGCACAGCCCGCACCCAAGGGGTCCCCGAGCGCCTGCGTGAACTGCGGTGCCGGGATGAGCCCGGTAGATGATTTCTGTCCGTCCTGCGGCACCAAGGCAGGGCTGAGGATATGTAAGGGATGTCAGGCCGTGGTCACCACCGAGGACATGTTCTGCCGACGTTGTGGTGTCAAGGTAGATCGGTAAGACGATCAGTTCCTCTCCCTCGTTAATATCGCCTACCGTTCCACTATTACTTTTTTATATAGCTGGAGTAATGCTCCAGATGTACTCCATGATGCTGGTGAAGTTGGGTGGAAGCGTCATCACCGACAAGATGGCCTACCGCACCCTTCGAGAAGAGGTCCTCCGAAGATTAGCGGAAGAGATATCGTCCTCAGGAGAGAGCGTGATCATCGTGCATGGCGCAGGATCGTACGGACATGTACTGGCCGCTCAGCACCAGCTGCAGAAAGGATTCCACGAGAACGCTCAGCTCATGGGAGCGGCCCAGGTGATGGAGGACGTGAGGGCACTGAACCTCAGCGTCATCACTGCCTTGAGAGGAGCGGGCGTACCATCCGTATCCCTGCCACCCTCGGCAGTGGCATGCCTCTCCGCGGGGGAGCTCTCGAGGCTGGACCTCCCGGTCTTCCGGAGGTATGTGGACCTGGGCATCGTACCGGTCACCTTCGGGGATGTGGCCTTGGACGATAGGCGGGGGTTCGGGATCTGTTCCGGGGACCAGCTCATGGAAGCGCTGGCGAAGGAGTTCTCACCGCAAAGGATCATATTCTGCACGGATGTCGACGGGGTCTTTGACCGCGACCCCAACATAGAACCCGGGGCGACCATGCTGCAGAACGTGGACCGCGGCACTCTGGACCGACTGCCGCGCACCCAGAGGTGTGCTGATGTGACCGGTAGCATCTACGCCAAGCTCGAGACCATGCTTAGGATAACCTCCTTCGGAGGGGAGGCCATGGTCATCAACGGGCTCATGCCAGGCCGACTGGCTGCCGCCCTAAAGGGAGAGAACGTTGTCGGCACCAAGGTCATGGGGGCCTGAAATGAAGGAGATCGAACAGAGAAAGGCAGACCACATACAGGTGACGATGGAGGAGGACGTGGCGTCCTGTCATGATTACTGGGACGACGTTAAGCTGGTCCACAACGCCCTCCCGGAGATCGACCTGGAGGAGATCGATACCTCCACCGTGCTGTTCGGAAGGAAGCTCTCCTGCCCTCTGATGGTGACCGCAATAACTGGCGGGTTTCCTCAGGCGGAGAGGATCAACGAGAACCTGGCAAAAGCGTGCTCGGAACTCCAGATCGGCCTCGGCGTAGGGAGCCAGAGGGCAGGGCTGGAGAAGGGGTCCCTGCGTAGCTACGAGGTCCTCAAGGAGTACGACGTACCCTTAAAGGTCTCCAACCTGGGGGCGCCTCAGCTGGTCGCTCAGAGAAGGAAGAACGCCTACGGGGCCGAGGAGGCCCGTAAGGCCATCGATATGATCGATGCCGATCTTCTCGCCATCCACCTCAACTTCCTGCAGGAGGTGGCCCAGCCCGAGGGCGATACCAACGCCCGGGGATGCTTCGACGGCATTCGGTCCCTGTCCCGGGACCTTCCCATACTGGTGAAGGAAACGGGAGCGGGCATCTCCCGGAACGTCGCTCTCCGCCTGAAGGGTATCGGTGTGAGAGGGCTGGACGTGGCCGGAGCAGGAGGCACCAGCTTCTCCAAGGTGGAGGGCAGAAGGGCCGCTAAGTTAGGGGACCGCAGGAGCGAGCGCATCGCCGATACCTTCGCGGAGTGGGGCATCCCTGCCCCAATCTCTGTAATGTGGGCGGACGTGGGCCTTCCAGTCATCGCTAGCGGTGGGATCGTCAACGGTCTGCAGGCGGCGAAGAGCATCGCTGTGGGGGCGGACTGTGCGGGCACGGCAAGAGCGGTGCTCAGGGAGGCGCTGGAGTCCCCACAGGCGGTGAGGGAACGACTCTCGCTGATGATGGACGAATTGAGGATCGCCATGTTCTTGACCGGCTCCAGGAACGTCCGGGAGCTGGGGAGGGTGGGCTATATGCTCACCGGCGACAGCAAGGAGTGGGCGAGCGCAGACCTGGAGGGTTGAAAATGGATGTGGTCAAGGAGATCAATGCAAGGGCCAAAAGATTGAACGTTCAGATAATGTCCTATCTCGATGGAGAGAACGACAGCAAGCTGATGAGGGCCGTGAGGCACTACCCCGAGGCTGGCGGGAAACGTCTTCGGCCGATGCTCGCCCAGGTGGTGGCCGAGGCGGTAGGTAAGGCCGGGGACAGGGCGCTGCCCTTCGCCTGCTCCCTGGAGATAATACACAACTTCACCCTCGTCCACGATGATGTTATGGACAACGACCTCGTGAGGAGGGGGCGCCCTGCGGTGCACGTCCTTTTTGATATGCCCACGGCCATCATCGCCGGTGATGCCCTCTTCGCCAGGGCATTCGAGATAATCACCGACACCGAGGTCCCCCCGCAGAACATCAAGCAGCTGATAAGGAGCACCGCCCACACTGTGTGGCTCATCGCCGAGGGTCAGCAGGAGGACATGGATTTCGAGAACATCCCCGCTGAGGAGCTGGCCATGGAGGACTACATGTCCATGATCAACAAGAAGACGGCGGTGCTGTTCGAGTGCGCGGCCGAAGGCGGCGCCCTTATTGCCGGAGGCACCGAGGCCCAGGTCGCCGCCATGAAGGAGTATGCCCACCACCTGGGAATGGGCTTCCAGGTCTGGGACGACATCTTGAACCTGACCAGCGACGAGAAGACCATGGGGAAGCCCGTTGGCAACGATATCCGCAACGGGAAGCGCACCCTCATCGTGCTACATGCCTTGCACACCCTGGACAAGGAGGACGAGCGCAGGAGGACACTGCTCCACGCCCTGGGGAACGACAAGGCGACGAAAGAGGAGATCGCCGACGCCATCGCCGCCCTGCAGGCCAGCGGCAGCATTGATCACGCTCGGGCCCTGGCCCGGGATCATTCCCGCAAGGCCAAGGAGCTGCTGGATTGCCTCCCTCCGAGCGAGGAGAGGGAGTTCCTCTCCGGCCTAATGGACTTCGCCGTGGGAAGGGACATCTAACAACTGATGCCATTGTGCGTGAGGATGAAGTCTGCCTCCAGACCCTCGGGAAGGTGGCGGGCCTTCATCAGCACCGCCCTTCTCTTGCCGCCTGGCCCGGCCTTGTCCACGCGGATGATCATCTTAGCATTATGCAGCAGCGCGTGCCCCCCCAGGGCCTCGTAGGAACCGGTTTCCACGTCCGTATAAACCTGTGAGGTAGCCACTACGGGGATGGCCCTATCGCGGGCGAGGTTGGTCAGCTTGGTGGACTGTCCCGCCAGGGACTTCCGGTCACCTCGTTCCTCCTCCCTGCTGGTGAGACGATAGTGCATGCTGATGGAGTCGACTATCACCATTCCCACGTCCAGGTTCCCCTGCACCAGCTTGATGGCCTTGTCAACCATCCTCTCCTGCTCGTCGAAGCCGCTGATCGCAGAGAAAAGAATGTTCTTGACCACCGACTCGAAGTCCTCTCCGCATAGCTGCCTCAGCCGCTCCAGGGACACGCCCTCGGTGTCTATGTAGATCACTTTCTTCCCCGCCCTGACCATGTCCCGGGCGAGGATGAGGCAGAGCGTGGTCTTTCCTGTGCCCGCCTCACCATATAATAGCGTCAGGCAGCCAGGCTCCACCCCGCCGTCGAGCATAGCGTCCAGGCTACCGCATCCCAAGGGCAGCTTCTCCATGTCGATTTAGGATGTGTTCATGGGTGATAATCTTTCCTTTCCGGGCCTACTGTGGCCCGTCCCTACACGTCCAAAGGCGAAGGGTCCGGGGCAGCGTTGACCGACCGCATATTACGTCTAATCATAACGAACTGCTAGGGGTCCCTCTCTCCTATCCACCATGGAAGCCTGCGATGTTAACCAACGTATCGAGGAGGGGCAGGCATCAGGCCTGTTCCCCCATCCAATGGTCCGCGGGGGACAGGAACGGTTCCTCGAGGACGCCAGGATGTGCATGGCCCAACGAACGCACCTGCTCGCCCACGCCCCCACCGGGCTGGGGAAGACCGCGGTGGCCTTGACCGCGGCAGTGGAGACGGCCCTGGCCTCTGATGGGATGGTGATCTTCCTCACCTCCCGCCAGTCGCAGCACGCCATCGCCGTGGAGACCATGCGGGCGATGTGGAGGAAGGAACAGGTCACCGTCGTCGACCTCATCTCTCGCGAGGACATGTGCCTGGCCAATAAGAACGGGAAGAAGGTGCCCTGCGCCGATGGGTCCCGGTGCTACTTCGACCGCGACCCCGCAGGTTCCCAGACCATCCTCCTTGACTATCCTCTCCATGTCCAGGAGGCCATGGGGGCCTGCCTACGGTCAGGGATATGCCCCTACCGTGCGGCGATGGAGGCCGCGACCAAGGCCAGGGTGATCATCGGCGACTACAACCAGATGTTCTGTCGCGGTCCCGGCCTGCTGCAGCGGCTGGGACGGAAGGAGGAGGACGCCATACTCGTCATCGACGAGGGACACAACCTCCCGTATCGTATCATGGGCTCGGGTAGCGGGCACATAACCTCCACTTCGCTGAGAGGTCTCCGTACCATCCCCTCGCTCAAGCATTTCCGGGAGGACCTCGACATTCTCGCCGATACCCTGGACCGCCTCGCCCGCAGGCGGCCGGAGCGCATTGTGGCTGACCATCTCGACGGGCCCCTGAAACGCTGCTCGGGAGTGGACGCGGGTGGTCTGGCGGTGGAGCTGGAAGCAGCCTCCCGAGGAGATCCGGACGTACGCGGGGCGGTGGATTTCCTTCACGCCTGGAGCTCCCCTGACGAGGTCACCGTCCGCTATCTCGATGGGGACGGGCCCTGCCTCAAGGTAAGCCTCATCGATCCCTCACCTCTCACCTCGCCCGTTCTCTCCCGGGTACGATGCGCGCTCCTGATGAGCGGCACGCTGCACCCTCCGGAGATGTTCGCGGACCTCCTAGGTATGAAGAACGCCGTGTGCCGCAGCTACCATTCCCCTTTTCCCAGGCAGAACCGCCTGGTGATCGCCGGTGGAAAGGTATCATCGCGTTTCCGGACAAGGGGCCCGGCGATGTACGCCACAGTGGCCGAAGAGGTGGCCCGGTGCATACGGGACCTGCCGGGGAACGCGGCGGCCTTCTTCCCCTCCTACGAGTTCATGGGGCAGGTGGAGGGGTTGCTCGCGGGGATGGACCTGGAGAAAAAGCTCCTGGTCGAGCGCCGTGAGCACGGAAAGAGGGAACGGGAGGGCATCCTCCGGCAGTTGCACGAGGGGACGAACCTCCTGATGGGGACCATCAGCGGATCCTTCTCGGAGGGGGTGGACTTCCCCCACAACATCCTCAGCATGGTGATCGTCGTCGGTCTTCCCCTGTCCCCGCCCTCGCGAGAGATGGAGGCCATGTTGGAGCACATGGAGGGCAGGTTCGGCACGCGCAAGGCGAACCTGTACGTGCAGGTCTATCCAGCGGTGTCCAGGGTCCTGCAGGCTGCGGGGAGGGCCATCAGATCCGAGACCGACAGGGCGGCCATCGTACTTCTGGACGATCGCTACCTGCTCCCCCACGTGCGCGCCGCCTTTCCCGCAGACCTCTCCATATCGTGTCCACAGGACCTCTACAGGGAGGTGTCAGCTTTCCTCTCCCCCGCCGGTGGTGAGAGTGAGGTCCACGAGGCCGAACCTATAGGGTCGGTCCCCGAGGGCCGCTGACACGACCCTCTCTGTTCCGTGTAAACCTTAATTAGGCCCAGGCCATTGGAGCGGACATGGAGATCATCCGCCGCGGGGCCGAGGCCGAGATACGCCGGGACGTCTGGCTCGGCAGGGACGTAATAGTCAAGAGCAGGGTGCCCAAGGGATACCGGCACCCCGACCTGGACCGGGGCTTGCGGGCCAGCCGCACGCGCAACGAGGCCCGCCTGATAAATGAGGCAAGGCAGGTGGGGGTGCCCACTCCCGTGATCTACGACATCGATCTCCTGAACGCGGAGATCACCATGGAGGAGGTCCGCGGCCCTCGTGTCAAGGATGAGCTCGACCGTGGCGACCATGAGAAGGTCAGGGAGCTATGCCAGCATATGGGAGGGCTCATCGCCCTGCTCCATAAAGGGGGCATAGTCCATGGAGACCTCACCACCTCCAACATGATCATGTCCGGCGGCCGCATGTGGTTCATAGACTTCTCCCTGGGGACCAGGTCCGCCACCGTGGAGGAGAAGGGTGTGGACCTGCACCTCCTCAAGGAAGCGTTCCAGTCCGCTCATTCCACCCTCCTACCCATGTTCCCAGTCATCCTCGAGGCCTACCGGCAGAACTACGAGGGTGCGGAGGAGATCATCCGCAAGATGAAGGATATCGAGGGGAGGGGCAGGTACACATGAGGTTGATGCTGATAACGTCCAACATGGGCAAGCTGGCGGAGTTCCGCTCGGCCCTGACCCCTCTGGGGCTCGAGGTCCTGCACTCCGACGAGGACTGCGATGAGATCCAGGCCGACAGCTTGGAAGAGGTCGTGCGCTCCTGCCTCCTCCAGCTCCAGGACCGGGGGCGGAGGGATATTGCCATAGACGATTCCGGCCTTTTCGTGCATGCCCTCGGCGGGTTTCCGGGAGTGTACTCGTCCTACGTCCTGAGGACCATTGGCATGGAAGGCATCCTGCGTCTTTTAGACGGGCGGGAAGACCGGGGCGCCCATTTTGAGTGCTGCATCGGCGCGTCCATCGGTGGCGAGGAAATCATCGTTCACGGCAGGTGCGATGGGACCATCTCCATGCGGCCGTCCGGCCATGAGGGCTTCGGTTTCGACCCTATATTCGTGCCCGCTGGCTTCGAGCGGACCTTTGCCGAAATATCAATAACCGAGAAGAATGGTATCTCCCACCGCGGCAGGGCCATCCAGGCCTTTGCCGAGGAACTACGGGGAAGACTGAATGAAGCTCACAGGTAGAAAGATAATGGTCACTGGGTGCGCGGGGTTCATCGCCAGCCACCTGGCGGAGGAACTGCTCGCCCGCGGCAATGACGTCATCGGCGTCGACAACCTCTCCGCGGGAAAGCGGGAGTTCATGTCCGGGATGATGGACAATGACGCCTTCACCTTCATAGAGGGCGACCTCCTGACCATGGACCTGGGCAAGGCATTGGAGGGCGTGGAAGTGGTGTGCCATCTCGCGGCCAACCCCGACGTCCGCCTGGGTGCCAAGAACACCCACATACACTTTGAGCAGAACATCGAGGTCACCTACAAGCTCCTGGAGGCGGGGAAGGACCATGGGGTCAAGGACCTCATGTTCCCCTCCACCTCCACCGTCTACGGGGAGACCGAGGTCATACCCACGCCGGAGAACTACGGCCCTCTCGTCCCCATCTCCGTGTACGGCGCATCCAAGCTGGCGTGCGAGGCCTTAATATCCTCATACTGCCACACCTTCGACCAGAACGCCGTGATCTACCGCTTCGCCAATGTCGTGGGGACCAGGTCCACGCATAACGTGCTCCATGACTTCATCCGCAAGCTTCGGGAGGATAGCAGCTCCTTAGAGATCCTCGGAGCGGAGCCTGGGACCATCAAGTCCTACGTGCACGTCAAGGACTGCGTGCGGGGCATGGTCGCGGGGGCGGAGGCATCGGACTCTCAGGTTGAAATATACAACATCGGCTCCCGGGACTGGATGACGGTCAAGGATATCGCCGACATAGTAGTCGAGGAGATGCGCCTACCTAACGTGGAGTACCGCTGGACCGGGGGGGTCAAGGGCGGTCGGGGCTGGGTGGGGGACGTGAAGAAGATGCTTCTGGCCGTGGACAAGCTGGAAGCTCGGGGTTGGTCGCCTGAACTGGGTAGCCGCGAGGCTATCCGCAGGGCGGTCCAGGAGATACTTGGTTAGAGAAGGTTCAAGAGGCCTCGGGAATACGTTTGCCCGGTGGCATCCA
>JAAYAX010000015.1 GCA_012719175.1 Methanomassiliicoccus sp. | reverse complement strand
GTGCTCCACTTGAAAAAGACGTGCATGAAGTATTTACTAACTTTGAAAATTGCACGAAGCATCTGATTGGTGATGGCGTGCCTAAGAACGTTCATTATTACTTCGAGATGCAGAAAGCATTCTATGGGGGTAACGAGGAAGAGGCTTTGCATAAGCCGCTTATTAGCGTTGGAGCCGCTCCTACAAGTCCATTGGAATTAGATCCTTTCCAGACGGGATGCATTTTCGAAGGTGTGAAGTACAATATGCCAATCATGGATATGAGTATGGCCATGAGTGGAGGTACTTCTCCAGTCCATCTGGCCGGAACACTTGTAACACACAATGCTGAGATATTGTCCAGTAATGTTCTAGTCCAGTGTCTAAACCCTGGGAACCCAATTTGGTACGGAAGTGCGACCACAGTTTTCGATCTCAAGCGAGGGACTGCACCTGTGGGGTCTCCGGAAATGGCACTAATTAGCGCTTGCGTAGCGAATCTGGCCCAGTATTATGAGCTACCTTCATGGGTAGCCGGCATATAGGGTGATGCCAAGCTGCCTGACGGGCAGCTTGGCCATGAAAAGACAATTACTGGATTGTCTCCCGCGATTGCTGGAGCAAAAATCATCTACGGTGCCGGAATGGTTGAATTAGGAATGACTTTCAGCCTAGAACAATTCTTGATCGATCATGACATTATTAACATGATCAAGAGTTACACCAATGGTGTCCCAGTAAACGAGGAGACACTTTCTGTAAAAGCTATACAGGAAGTTGGAGCAGGAAAAAGCTTCCTGGGCCATAAGACAACTTTAAAAAACATCGATCTCCCATCAAATCCTGAATTTTTTGATAGAATGATGTATGGGGATTGGGCTAAGAATGGCTCCCGGAACATCGTTGATGTCACCCATGAAGGCGTGAACAAACTTAAGAAAAATTACAAACCAACGCCGATTGAAAAGGACCTCCTAAAGGAAATGGGTGCAGTTGTAAAAAGGGCTGATAAGGAGCGTAAGGGGTGAAAGGGAGGATAATTCTATGATCAACAAGGATCAGTTTATTCAAAGAGCCAGGGCGTCGGTAGTCGAGTTCGATGCCCAAGCTGCAAAAGATGTGGCAGCAGAATCAATAGAGGCAAGGATTAGTCCGGTTGATATGATTCAGGATGGCTTCAGCAAGGGTATGAATGAAGTCGGAGAAAAATATGGTGCTGGGTTACTCTTTCTACCCCATGTAATTGCTGCTGCTGATGCCATGAACGCTGGTGTCGAAGTACTGACTCCTAGGTTAAAGGCAATGGGTGAGAATGGAACGACCAATAGTATAGGGACAGTGGCAATCGGAACTATTGAAGGAGATGTACACTGCATTGGAAAGGACATTGTTGCCATCATGATGGGAGTGGCTGGTTTCAATGTAATCAATATGGGCAGGGATGTGCATCCCACGGCATTTATTGAAGAGGCAAAGAAAGGGGCTGACTTCATCGGCTCTTCAGCACTGATGACAACCACTATGGTCGGCCAAATAAAGATCGAGGAATTGTTAAAGGAAGAGGGGCTCAAAGGCAAAGTTAAGTCGATGGTTGGCGGGGCCCCGATTACTCAGGCCTGGGCTGATAAAATCGGTGCGGACATCTACGGGGAGAATTCCTCTGATGCGATCGAGAAAGCCAAGTTAGCAATGAGAGGAAGATGATGTAGTAACTAAACTCTCCTTTTTTATTGTGTTGGGAGGAAAATGGAGGTATATAATGTCTGAAGAAAATAATGTATCTGGTCTTCGAAGAAGTATTAGTTGGCGAGAAGGATTTCTCATAGCAGTAGGATTGCCGCTTGCAATTTTACCTACGATTGGATTTGAAACATCATATCTTTGGGGTTGGTCAATACTCCTATGGGCTTTAGTGATGCTCCAGGGCTTTTTACAAAACATGGCCTTTGGAGAGCTAGCAACGGCTTTCCCAAATGTATCAGGGATTCCTGGCTTCGCACAAGAAGTTTTTAAGGACAAGAGTGGAAAAAAGAATAAGTATGACAAAGGACGGCTTATTGGCGGATACTGCGCGTGGGGTTACCTAATTACGTGGATGGTCGGAGCTGTCTATATAATGACCATCGGAGCGTATGTTGAAAGCTTATTTCCTAATTTAAATATTGATTCAACTGTCCTAAATCTAATATTGGGAGGAGTGATTTATGTAGTTCTGGCCTTAATCGCCTCAAGGGGGTTGAATTCTGGAGCAAAATTAGGACTAATACTGGCGGTTTTTTCTGTAGTTCCGATAACGGCAATTGTTATAGCTCCGTTCCTAACTGGTAACTTCCATATAGAATACATAACTACGGCACTCACTCCAGCATGGACTTGGGATATCAATGGCGTTTTGATGTTATTCGGGCTAATAACGATGGCGCAATGGGCGGCTCTAGGATGGGAAGGATGTGCGATGTATGGCCCAGAATACAAAAACCCAGGCCGCGATATCCCAAAGGCATTGTTTGCCTGTGGTGGCTTTTGCCTGATAATGTATGTATTGGTACAGGCCTCTACAATTGGAACTCTAGGGATTGATGGAGTATTGGCACAACCTATCTCGGTTTTACAACCAGTGGCTAACTTGGTTTTCGGTGATATTGGTGGAGAAATAGCAATATTATTCCTGATCGGCACACTAGTTCTACTGACCCAGATGGGATATTCTGTTTCCGCAAGGGCTTTGTATGGAATGGCTCGCGAAGGGAATATGCCCAAGTGGCTTGACCATACCAGCAGTAAGGGAGAGCCAATGCGAGCCCTTCTTGTAATTGCGATAATAAACATGTTCCTAATTTCTCTGGGAAACCTCGTTGTCGTGATGGCAGCATCCGCTATCGGCTATGTAATCGCATTTGGCATTGGCCTCTTCGCCTATGTAAAGGCGAAGAGAGACCCAGAATTGAAAAAACTCGATAGACCATATAGGGCCCCAAGAGGTTGGATTTGGATTGCAGCCGCTTTAGGCATTCTTCAAATCCCCTTCTTAATTATGGGTGCTCTATATGTCGACTATACATCATATGGAGCTATAGCTACAGTTCTGGGCATAGTCTTAATCGTGGCGTTTTTCCCAATATGGATGTATTCTCAGAATGAACGCAATAAATTAACGGAAAAGGAGAAAGGAGAGGGGGTGTTGATAAAGGCTAATGAGGTAAATTGAAACAATTTCGTGGGGTCTTGACAAGAAAATAATCACTCCTCTTAATCCCAATTAATTCTTCTGCCGTCAAGACCCTACCAATATACCTTTTTTTCGATTATCGAATTTAGGTTTTATTGACCATTTAATTCAAATTTGGTGTTAATACTCGACTTACCTAGGATGGATAATGTCGCAGAGACGAATCAAATCTGTTAACATGCGATCTTAGTTTTTCATGTTTGATTCTGTTATTTTCGATATATCAATGCGGGATGAGAGAAAAGATTAAAGTTAGTATAAGATTATTATTTTCCATAAATTGACAATATAGATAATTAATAATCAATATTGCTACATATATGCTATATTTTTTCCAAATCATTATGTATCAATAATCAATTACATGTAAAATGGTGTGAGAGAAAATTGCACCTTTTCAAGGAGGTAAAAAATGAAGCAATACGAGATATTGTCAGTGGAGAAACTGAAAGCAATCCATGAGGCAACAATGGAACTCCTCCAAAAGACTGGAGTCCAGGTGGCAGACAAGTCGGCAAGAGAAATTTTTAGAAAGAACGGATGTACCGTCAATGATAAGACCAATATGGTTCAGATCCCTAGGGACTTAGTGGAGAAGGCGATTAAGACTGCTCCTTCTGCATTTAAGCTCCATGGGCGTGAGAAGGATAAGGCAGTCACCTTCGAATACGATGCTGATTCCCGCTTTACGAACTTCGGCATTGGAACTAAGATGGCCGATTATAATTCTAACGGGACATATAATGTTCGCAATTCAACGACGGACGACATCGCTACAATAACGAAGATTGTGGATTACGCTCAGAATTTTAGCGTGAATTTTCACTCTCTCTCTGCAACAGATCTTGCTGGGTCCCGCGCTGAACACGATGTCCACGAATTTCAGATATTTCTTGAAAACACCACTAAACATACAGTTTTAGCAGATACTGTTCCTAGGAATATCGATACCTATTTCGAGATGGAAAAGGCGATTTATGGGGGCGATGAAGAGGAATCACGGAATAAACATCTAATCACACTGGGTGGTGCACCAACAAGTCCTTTGGAAATGGGTGTCGACCAGTGTCAAGCATTAATCAAGAGTGCTGAATTTGGATATCCTTTTATGGATATGTCAATGGCTATGTCTGGCGGGACATCATCAATCCATATGGCCGGGACACTTGTGACACATAATGCCGAGGTACTCTCAGCACTCACTCTATTGCAGATAATGAATCCTGGAAATCCGGTATTTTATGCGTCCTCAACCACTATTTTTGACGTGAAGAGAGGTACTGCGCCGGTTGGCTCACCTGAACTAGGTATGATAAGTGCTGCTGTATCAGACCTCGGACGATACTATAGAATTCCCTGCCTTGTTGCCGGCATATAGGGGGACGCGAAGATCTGCGATGCGCAGATCGGGCATGAAAAGACTATTACTGGCATTCTGCCAACTATGGCCGGTGCGAGTCTGATTTATGGGGCAGGTATGCTTGAATTGGGTGTGACGATGTCTGCCGAAGAACTGCTGATAGACCATGACATTATCAGCATGATAATGAACATCACTCGTGGCATACCAGTAAATGAAGAAACGCTCGCTGTGGATGTAGCTGCTGAGATTGGTGCAGGTGGGAGTTTTATCGGTCATGAGAGTACCCTGGCCCACTTCAATCAACAGTCAGATCCAGTATTGTTTGATCGCCGCATGATAGGTGATTGGGCTAAGGATGGATCGAAAAACATTGTTGATGTCGCCCACGAAGCCGCCATGAAGATCAAAAAGGAACATAAGCCAGTACCATTGAATCGCGACATACTGAGGGATGTAAAGGCCGTCGTAAAGGAATCTGATAGAAATTATAAGGGATGAAGGGGGAAAATATATGGCAACGAAGGATGAAATAGTTCAAAAGGCCAAGCTCTCTGTTTTGGGATACAATAAGAAGGGAGCAGCAGAGGTAGCAAAGGAATCGATCATGAATAATATCGATCCCCTTATCGTCATTCAGGATGGATTCACTCCTGCTATGGCCATTGTTGGTGAAAAGTACAACCAAGGAACGCTTTTCCTTCCGCATGTAGTTGCAGCTGCGGACGCCATGCAGGCTGGTATCGCTGTCTTGGTCCCGGAAATCAAGAAGAAAGGAAGTAGTAATCTGATGAAGAGTAAGGGCGTTGTGGCGATAGGGACGATTGAAGGTGATGTCCACTCCATTGGCAAGGATATCGTGGCAGTAATGTTAACCGTCGATGGTTTCGATGTCACCAATCTTGGGAAGGACGTTCCAATCGATAGCTTCATCAAAGCTGCCAAAAATGGAGCTGAATTTATCGGTTCTTCTTCATTGATGACTACTTCGATGGTCAACCAGTTAAAGATAGAGGAAGCCATGAGGGAAGAAGGTCTGAAAGGAAAGGTAAAGACCATTGTCGGTGGGGCCCCAGTAACTCAGGCCTGGGCGGATAAAATCGGCGCGGACATCTACGGGGAGAATTCCTCTGATGCCGTCCGTAAGTTGGAGGCCGCAATTATTAATAAGTAGTATAGATGGATGACAAGAGATTAAATGCAAATACCTCCTTCCATCTTTTATTTTTTTATATAAAATTATTTTATCTTAGCGGTTATTGTCACGTATTTAGGTAAAATATTATCATATTATTGGAATTATGACCATCCGATTGGTGTATATTCTTGACGTTTAATTGACTAACTTATCCGGCATCATCATTTATTGACTAGCTCTCGCACTTGAGTGGTCCCAAGTGTGCCCTCTCTTCTTCTCATTCAATTCTACTCATCCATTAAACCAATCTACTCCCCTGCCTATGTACTGGTTTAGCCTTTCTAATGAAGTTCATTGAAATCCGTTTTTTACATCTAGACACAACAATGTTTGGGTCTCACCTTAGTTAGAAACACCCGATTTCAGCATAATGCCCACTTTAAAATTTGTTAATTATCATAGTCGTGTTAATAATTATGCAAAATAATAAATAGTACCTCACATTCTCCCCGATATGGAGAGAGAAGATTTCAAACCTACTAAATTGACCTTACTAGGTTTACTATTGGCATCTATGATGATGCTAATGGGTGGTGCCGCCGTTGCGCCGGCTCTGCCAACTATCAGTACTGTATTCCCCGAAACATCTGAGTTCATAATTAGTCTTATCGTTACGCTACCTTCTCTAGCCATTGCCATAACAGGGATGGGGATGGGCACTCTTGCGGACAAGATCGGTAAGGTTAAGATTCTCATCATCTCGCTCCTAATTTTCGGTTTCGCAGGAGTTTCCGGGTATTTCCTCAACAGCATTGAAACGATCCTTATCGGTCGTTTCTTTGTAGGTATGGGAATTGCTGGACTGACATGCTCGTGTACCGCACTGTTATCAGAATATTATTCTGGAGCGATGCGTGTAAAGGTACTCAGCTATCAAGCCGCGGCGACTGGAATCGGAGTACTGGTTCTGGAGTTATCTGGAGGCGTTCTCGCCGGAATCAGCTGGAGGCTTCCTTTCCTCATCTACGGAATGGGATTCCTCATCACTATGCTGGTCGTTATTTCCGCGAGGGAGCCCGCGTATCCGGAACCGTTGGACGGTCTGGAGAACATACCAGAAAAGAAAACCAACAGACCACTGGTCGCATTATGCTACATCTCTTTACTTCTCACAATGTTTCTAATGTTCGCCCTACCGACCAAGCTGACGTATTATATTGCAGAAATGGGAGGCAGCACAACTCTCAGTGGATTGTTGCTTGGATTCAATGGTGTTTGCTCAGCAATCACAAGTATGTTTTACAGAAGGATATCAGGGAGATTAGAAATATTTGCGATACTAACTGTTGCGTTTGGCTTGTTTGCTATTGCATACTTGCTGTTCGCAATACCTGCATCATACCCTGTGACGTTCATCAGCGTCTGTTTTGTCGGAATCGCGGTTGGATTTATAATACCGACAGTAACGAACACACTCGCGAAGGAATCGAGTCCGAAAACGTCCGGAAAACTCATGGGTGGATTCGGTGTTATGCTCAATCTCGGCCAGTTCATTTCTAGCCTCATCTTGGTACCGATTATCGCAGCAACCGGATCGTATGGGGGTATGTTCACATATCTTGGCATTGTAGCAGTCCTGGTCTTCGTCGTCTTTGCGGCATGGACGATTCACTTACGTTTAATAACAACTCGATCAGCAGCATTGGGGGGTAACAATGATCAAACATAAAAAAACGACATGTATTGAAATGCACCTCATCACAGCCGTCGTATAGTACGCCAGGTGTTATGGTGATATATTTCCCACATCTTGTATTATTATATCCTTTCCATAACCATATCCATAGGAATAATTGAAAATCGATGATCATCATCTGGATAAGATGAGAACTGAATCAGGTTGAACCCAACTCGCTACCCTTATCATATGTCAAATGGGAAAGAGTTGCTGTTGAGCCCTTTCATAACTCGTGGTGCCGCTCGTCCGTGTGCTCCGTGGGGTTGAAGAGGTGAATCCTGGTGGCGATCCCCACTATTACATCGTCCTGGCGAGCCCGAATTCCACCATATAGTTAGACAATTATACTTAAATACATCTAACCATTATCGGCGGCAATGACCAATGTCATTACCGACCGCGGGGGTAAGAACATGCTGCTAGCAGCCGCGGCCCTGGCAATGTTCATGGACGGACTGGACGGTTCAATAGTCAACGTGACCCTTCCCACCATAAGCAGATCCTTCGGAGGGGATGCGGGGTCCGTTTCGTGGGTAATAACGATCTACTTCCTGATGATGGCCGGACTAATCCTCATCTTCGGCAAGATCTCTGACGGGGGGGCGATAAAGAAGGTCTTCACCGTTGGATTCCTGATATTCTCGCTCAGCTCGCTTGCCTGCGGCCTGTCCACGGGTCTGGAGGCGCTGTTGGTATCAAGGGCCATCCAAGGAGTTGGCGCGGCCATGCTCGCCGCCTCTGCGCTAATGCTATGCGTCAAATACTATCCTCCGGGCAGGCTGGGGTTCGCCCTTTCGATAGTCATGCTGGGCATGACGGTCGGCGCGGCAATGGGGCCCGCACTGGGAGGATTCCTAGTGCATCTGACATCCTGGCACTGGATATTCTTCATCAATGTACCGATAGGCTTGATAGCGATCGCGTTCGCACTAAGGGCCATTCCTGCGGATGAGGGGCTGGAAAAGACCTCTTTCGACATCAAGGGATCGGTACTGCTGTTCATCACGCTGGCGTCCGGACTTTACTTGGTGGAAGCGGCCCCGTCCGCGGGGGCGGGCGGCCTCACTGCTCCAGCCGCATCGGTGTTCGTGGCATCCCTGGTGCTCTTCATCATCACCAGCCGCAGATCCCCGGTCCCGGTCCTGAACCTGGAATTGTTCAGGTTCAAGGGCTTCGTCGCCACACTCCTCTCGTTCGTGCTCATCAACGCATGTTTCATGGGCGCCCTGTACCTCGTTCCGTTCTATCTCGACCTGGGAATGGGCTTCAATCCGATGACCAGCGGACTGTTCCTCCTGATACCTTCGGCGGTGATTTTCCCCCTTTCCGCGAGGCTGGGTAGGCTTTCCGACCGGACCGAGCGAAGGGCATTCGTGGTTGCCGCCTGCGCGATGATGGCCGTGTTCATGATAATCTATTCGATGATGACGCCGGAGATGGGGTATGCTCCATTGATCATCGCATTGGTGTCCATGGGGCTCGTATGGGCCATCGGTGGAGGTGCTGCCACGAGCCGCATCGTGGAGAACGTCCCCAAGAGCGAAAGCGGGTCCGCATCATCCCTTATGTCGTTCACCATGTACTTCGGGAGCGCTCTTGGGACCGTGCTGTTCGCCGCATTCTTTGGAGCGGGGGCAGGCTCGAAGGGGGTGGAGTTCTCGCAGATGACGTTGACCACTTTCCTTGACGGTTTCCATCTCGCCATGATAATAGGTTTGATGCTGTCATTGATCGCACTGGTACTGGCGGCCTCTGTCAATGAGAAGAAGCGGCACGGGAGCGTCGTCGAGGCAGCGGCATCATGCGATCCTGACTAATAGTTATATAAATAAAACCATTTCCTTATTCCATGGACCTGAAGAAGAGCTTCGCTCGACATTACTACGCGCGCACCCTGATGGAGCTCCGGATGATGAGCCGCGTCAATGTCAACGACAGGATCACTTTCAATAGCGTGCTCTACATGGACCTCATAGCCTTCACGGAGAACTGCACTATTTCCAAACTGGCGGAGATGCTGCACGTCTCGAAATCATCGGTCACAATCAAGGTCAACGAGTTGGTAGAGCAGGGATATGTAGTCAAGACGAAAAGCGAAACCGATGGACGAATCCACTATTTGTCGATCTCTTCCGAGGCGAGCGAGCCCTATAGTCGCGAAGATCGCCAGTTCGACGTAATGATCAAGATGCTGCAAGAAAGGTTTTCGGAGAAAGAACTGAAAAAGTTCAGCGAGATACTGGACGAATCGGCCGAATATCTGGACGCCGATCAGATCCTTTGACGGGCGCGGCGTTAGAACCCCCACCGGAGGTTCTTCCTGCTGAAAGTGGCCGGTATCGTCGGACTGCAGATGACCAGCAGCGGGGAAGGGTGCTGAGGCGCATTATTCGTTCATCACTTTTTCAGGATTCTCTTATTCTTTTTTGCCGCCTTCTTGATGGTGACGGTGCTGTCTTCCTGAACGGTATAGCTCACAACGTCTCCTCGAAAACATCCTGAGAAAAGTCCTTTTCACTTAATATACGAAGTATCGACCAACATCGATAAACCGCTGCGGATGCTGGATATCCAGACTGGAATGGAAGATGAAAATACTCAAGATTTGCATTGTCTAGACGAGTGCTATTGTCCTTGCGGAAGTGGCCGATATTTCTCCGACTACTGCAAGAGTAAATCAAAAATTAAGATACTAAAGATACGACATGTCCAAATAACTTCAGAAATGATTAGAGTCGAAATCTAGGTTGGGACCTGACACATTCAACTCATATGTGAGATAAAAAAAAGAATAAATGGGATTGTCGAGCTGGCTCTGCGTTCTATGGAATAATTGAATTGCATTTTTCATCATCTGGCTAACGTCAAGAGTGGTCCCGGTTGAGCCCACTCTACTTACTATCCAGACAATTATCATCGAATTTCAATTCAAACGCTTTTCGCGTTCATAGCTGGCTCGTCATAAAACATACGATTGTATGCTTCATTGACGTTGGCGAACGCAGGGTCAGCTCGTGAACGGCAATAGTACCGCTCAGTGGTTTTCGTCGAAGCGTGCCTAAGCGATTGCGATACCAGTTCTATCGAGACGCCGCCGTCTAGCGCCATCCTTCCACTTGATTAAAATAATGATTTCTGTTTATATTTTGATTCTGTTGGTGATATTTTGACGTTTACGTTTTTCAGACCCTCACAGTACATTGTAGATAGTAACTCTGCATATTCCCTCATCTCGTAAAATTGATTGACCAGTTCTTCCTTATTGGGGCCAATCCCTGTTCGTTTTTTTGTCTTCTTAATTTGAATATTTCCATAATCTATTGTCCATTTTTTATTATCATTCTCTGCCCTGCCAGCAATCTTTAAAAATTCCAATGCATTGTCCATACAACCTTCAGGAATCCAGCACCCTGGAGATATTTTATCATGGATAAGATTACGTAGTTCTGTGGAACTGGTTTCGATTTGAACACTTTGCATTGAGGTTCCTTGATGCCACGTATCCAACTGGTTATCGGTCAATAAATTGATCAAACCCCTATCCC
Organism: Methanomassiliicoccus sp.; assembly: GCA_012719175.1. Lineage (NCBI taxonomy): Archaea > Methanobacteriati > Thermoplasmatota > Thermoplasmata > Methanomassiliicoccales > Methanomassiliicoccaceae > Methanomassiliicoccus > Methanomassiliicoccus sp. The sequence continues at coordinate 77,561 of JAAYAX010000015.1, read as the reverse complement.
AAAGCCTCGCAACAAGATATATTGGACATGGGGAATCGTTACAAAACAGGTGTGTTGCCTTATTAACAACAAATTTATCCGGCGTACAGTTAAGAGACTTCAATTCTTTACCGAATAGCCTCTCCAATTGAAGCTGTTTTGGTAGACTCTTATCCCTCAACTTCTTATTCCGAGCTATGCCGACCTTTTTGAAAATATATGCTGAATCTGCGTAGGCTTGAGATAAATCATATTCGAGGATAGCTAGATTATTATCCAATTTGTATTCTTCCCTTTTTTGAATTTTCAATAGTTCTCTCGCTCCTCGATCAGAGAACTGAGTATGAAGGATTAACATCTGGTCTATTGTTTTTGGTTCAATCCAATCATTTGGACCCGGTCCAGATCTTAATTTCTTACATCCATCATAATTCTTTAATTGAGCTGCCTTTGACTCGAGAGAGTGGGAGTTGTTCTCTATTGATCTGGCGACATCAGCAATAATCGCATAGTCTTCGTTAAAAACCATGGTAAAATCTGGAGTGTGTCCTTTGTCTCCAATTATTGGATATCGATCAAAAAATAGCCCTGCACTTTTCCTTACATAAATGGATTCAAAATATGAGTGCCAACAGGAAATTACATCGACGGTTTGATCATAATTACTAAAATCTGCCTTGAGCCCTTTTACGCATTTGGCATGATCTTTGAGTTCAGTCTCAAGAGGATGAGTAGGACCCATAGAATCACACGAAATAGTCGTCTATCGTTCTTTCAATTTCTTCCCAATCCTTTACCAATCCCTCATCAAAATTTTTAAACATCTGGCTGCTAATTCTCTGTAATGAATCTAACGATGACCTAAATGACGGGACGATGCATAATGATCTAGACGATATTGCAAAGATATCGTATGTGGACCCATCTTGAAAATCGACCAACGATATATGCAGATAGGGATTCCGATGATAGACCGAAACACCCGATTTCACTATTTTTGATATTGCTCTAACGAATTTGTCGTTATCTCCTTGTTCCTTGAACATTTCATGTTCGAACTCAATCTTTATTGGTTTCGAATCGTAGTTCCCATATGTTCTTTCCCGTTTCTCTAGAACATTTTTAGTCCTCTTCGCTGGGGTCGCGAATGACCTAAGGACTATCCTAAAAAAGAAATCAATGTCTCCTTTGTAGAATCTGAACATGCCATCTCTACTGACGAAAATATCAGATGGTTGGTGACCATCCCTAATAATACGAATCTTTGCTTTGTCAAGATACCTACGGTCTGTAGTACAATGGTGGAATAAATCTTGTAAACTTCGACTATTGAAATCAATATCCCCATTTCCACCATAGGGATAAGTTACCGCTTTTATGACCTCGGCAGTCATTCCGTCCTTTTCGATTATTTTTGTTAATACATCATGGATTTCGTTTGAAGTAAAACCAGTCCTACTGATGCTCATTGAATGTTTTTGAAGTAGTTTCATTAATCCCTTTTCTACAAATATTTCTTTCTCAAAGGTGATTGATGTCCATATTCCAGGTTCGATTGGCAGGATGTAAAAATATCCCGATATTACTTGTGATTTATCCTCATTCGCGAGTTCGTTTTTATCTACGGTGAGATGAGCCTCAGAAAACGAATGATATCTTCTAATTTCAATGTTAAACCCATGCTTTTTATATCTCATAAAAACGTCGATTGGGTCTTCATCTGAGCCAAACAATACTGCAATAATGCTCCTCTTTCTTTCCCTCGCCTTCTGTTTTAAGAGTAATAAAAGGGGAGTTACACCGACTTCCTGACCGGGCATTATTAGCTTCTCTACGTTGAAGCTTTCAGAAACGCTCTCGGATTCCCGGTTGGTCAAGGACTATCGCTCCCTGTATAAACCCATATATATGACTTACTATTTTTTTATTGTGTAAACCTATTTTAGCTTCCGAGCGATTGACTAGAAGGTCGATAATCAAGTACTTGAGAGTAACCCCGTATGGTATCGCCGTAGAGTGATTACGACTGTGTTGATTATAGAATATGGCTGGCCTTCGACCGATTTAAGCTTGATAGAACATGATTTTGACTGCCTTGCAGGGATCATTTCGACAGACCTGGTGCTCGTAGGACTGAGGGGATACCACATCATTCCCTCATTCGCCCGGTCGGTCGTTCCCATCGCCCCATCAGACCGCCGATTAGAAACGAAACCTGCGGATTCCATACAGGAAAATGGACTAAAAGAAAGGGATAACCGGCATAAGGGGGAGGAGTGGCCATTATTTGCTCGGAAGTGAAGTTTATCGGCCTTGAGGGCAAAGACCTTGGCTCTGCCAACTCCGAACACATCAGGATATTTCGTAGATAGTTTCATAAAAATGAAAAAGGTTTGATGCCCTTAGTGTAAAAACCGCAAATTGACCGAAAAAGTTTAGTTACTGGCTCGAACATACTTGTGTTCTTGGGAATGTGAGAAACCCAGTGCCGGTATGTCGGGATTTTCGCTCAATCTGCAGGATGTCAAATTTGAGGGTCAAACGAGATTCTAATCATTATCACCGTACATTCGCGCTCGAGATGACATTTTTCGTACCGCTTTGATTTCTACAATTGAATTACTCTAGTTGTACATTATGCAAAGAATAGGTGATTAAGCCATTAGAGACGATAATAGGGCATGTTCGCTATCTCATCCATACCTAAGGTTGTTTTAAAGGTAAAATGCCTACAAGCACGTATTCAATGCGCTTTGGTGGTATTCAACAGCCTGGGTGAACTGCCGCATTCGCGCGCGTTACGCGCGCAGTTATGCTAATAAATAAAATTATATTATTATAGTTAAAAAGTAAAAGAAAGAGATAAGAGAAAGATACACAAATTACTGTTTTTAATAACAATCCGAACTGTTAAAATACATCTGTTAAATTTACAAAATTAAGTATATAGCTTAACTAATTCACGCGAGGCCATTAATTTTAAATACGACAGCTTGATATTGGCTGTGATGACAAACGTTAACGGACATCGAAATGATCCAGGACGCTATGTCGTCAAAGAAAAACAAGAGGAGGTGAAAATACGATAGTTCCAGAACCGATAGCATGGATGGGATGGCTGATATCTGCTGTAGGCTTCGTCAGCCTAGTCGGGATAATTCCGATTCCTGGGATCGCCTCGTTCCAGTCTGGAGGCTTTAAGTTCCGAGGCCCGGTTGGCTTTGTGCTGCTATGTGTAGGGATCGTCTTATTAGGACTCTACTACGGTTTCGCCGCTTTCCTATAATGCCCTTCACGTAGCTCCTCGGAGCCTAGCTCCCTAAACGCCTTCCTTTTTTTCATTATTTGAATATCTCAGAACGATTCGTCAATATTTTTCAAGAAAGGGGAAAATGGTTTGGCGCAGGGCCAGAATTCAATTCTGCCAAAAAATCGCCGAATTGACCTAAAAAATTAGCCCACCGGATGTTATTGTAGTGCTCCCATCGGGAGTTGATTATTTATCGATAAAAAACAAATAAAGGTTTTGTCGAGCTGGCTCTGCATTCCGCTGAAATAATTGATTTTCAAATTTCATCGTCTGGCCTGAGCGATATGTGGTCCCGGCTGAGCCCACCAATATGACAAACAGGAAACGCTCTCTGTTTCATTTATTCTTCATCACTTAGCAAGAAAATAAAATTAAGAGGTTTATGTCAAAAAAGCCCTGATTGACTTCAATAATTGAGATACTGGCTAGCTCTTGTTGCGGGGGCCTCCCCCCGCACTATTGGATGTAGCCAGTATCCCATTTACATTTGTCAATGGAGGGATAATCTATTTCTTACTGCGATAGCAGTTAGCACCTCCTAGCTTACTGCCAAAAGTTACATCACTCTCGGCGCCGCTTATCACGGTCGTCTGCGACAACAGATATTGTACATCATATCGGATTAAGCACATCCCATGAGGACACTCACCTCCTCGATGCCCGCTCCTAAGTCAAAGAGCATCTGAACGAACGTACGGCGGCATCAATGGATATCGAGGTTCTCCACCCCAGCGACGTGGCCGACCTAGCGCAACATCTTGGTGATACATTTACTATATTATCGCTCATCCTCGCAGTTCGTGAAATGCACATATTAGGCTTTTCGCTGTTAGGGCGCTAAATCAGGACTCCATCCCTATCTTGATGTTACTATCTCAGAGGTATTGCTCCATCTGAAGGTCGCTAATCATTCACTATCCCATTGAGAGCGCATGATGATCGAGTCGATGATGCTCGTTCTTATAAGCTCGTCGTACTCCGGGGTAGAGAACTTGTGCTCATCTAGGTCGAAAACGTAAATGCTCTTGTTGTAGGCCACCTCTCGGCAATACTCGCTTATTTTCTCGACGTTATCTGAGTCTAATAATCTACCAAACACAAGCCAGAAAAGGTATGCTAGTTTTTCCGTCGAGAGAGAGTCATTTACGTACATGTCGAGATAATATTTATTTTTTCCACTGGCCTTGAAAATCGCCCTTGTCTTTCGTGGCAGGGAGTCGGTGTGCCTAATGAGGTGGCTAGCGGGATGTTCGATGCCTTGAGTCGGCATAAGATCTACAATCTCCAGCCTCTCGACCGCCCCTAGTTCTTTCAACTTTTCAAAAGCACTAATCATCACTTCCTTCCAGGTGTCCTTGACGGAGTCGTCCTTTCTCATGTCAACCGCTGAATTGATAGAGAAAGCACGGGTGGTCAGCATACCAAAAATGATTACCTTTTCCTTCTCCGATAATGGCTTGCTTGCCTCAACCATGGCAAAGTAGTTGTCGTCGATGAAGTCCAGTAGTGCCTCTTCGCCCAAGATGCCGTTCCTCTTCTCTATATACCAGATCCCTTTGGCTGAGATGGTCACCGTGGACATATCCTCGGTGTCCCTGACCCATCCATTCTGCTTTAATTCAAAAAGAACGTCGGAGGGAATCTTCGCCGCGACTATGGCCGACTCGTTAAGAGCCGTGAATCGCACATTGTTCTTCACCCGCAGAGATGATAATAGGACGGACTTAGAAATGAGCTTCTTCTTCATATCTAAATTGTCCCGGTAGGAGTCATAGAACTTTTGTAGGTACCTGTTGGACCCCTCCTTCATCTCATCCCTCCAGTTTAGGTATAATCTTGACGGCGTCACCTTTCTGCACAACTACACCGACCATAAGCCGGTCTTTTCTGTGAAGGTCCTGCATTTTCTGATATATCGGCTCTAGGGACGAGCTGTCCATCATCGCCACTTCATCAAAAAGAGCTATGATCTTCCTCTTGTCGTCTGTATTGAGCAATCCCGTAAGATAAGCGCTCTGACTTTGTCCTGTTCCCATATCAGTGAGCTTTATACGTTTGCCCGATTCGGTAATGATGTCCCCGGCCACAAGATCGATCTTTCTTACTTTGTACGACTCTTCAAGATGTCTGATATACCCTACCCTACGCCCGAGGTACTTCGCGACCTCCTCGAAGTAGGGGTCGTCTTTAATCTGCTTTGTCGTCTTTTCTCCGATTATGCTTCCGATTTTTGCCTCGAAATCTTTTGTTAGCTTAGTATCAAGCCTTACGACCTTGTCGAGAAGCTCTTCTAGCTCTGGGAGCATGTCCTGATATTTGTGCGGTTCAAGCTTCTCCATGCGAGTAAGCTCGTTCCTATTCAGGCGGACTGCTTCCCCCTTCGATCGGATTATCTTCTGCTTGACGTTAAGATCGTTCCTCATCTCGTTCGTCGCATCCTCTAGCTGGCCATCATCGTAGACCCGGTAAGCCTTTACGAACTCGGTTGATTCTAGCTCATCAAGTATATCAAGCACGTTGTCGTCGTTGATGTCCTTCTTAGCGCACTCCATGCGGTAGAACTCAGATAGCTGGGCCACAGATTTTCGCTTGCCATTGAGGGTTTCAAGCTCCTCTTCTAATCCATCATCGACTGCATCCTCGCCCTCGGCCATTTGATCCTTTTTCAGGTCGCCCAGATCCGAAAGATACTTGTTTGCGATTCTTCTCCTTTCCCTCAGATCATCGAGGAGTCCGTTGAGCCGGTCGAAATTGTCTGCCTTTATCTTCAAATCCTTGTATCGCTTGTTGGCCTCCTCGAGCTGAGAGATGAACTCGTCAATGGTCGTGTCGCCAGGCAGAATCACTTCCGACGATCGATAGTGGTTGAGGAATTCTATTAGCTCTGAATATACCTTCGCCTCGGTGAGGTCTTTCTTGTCCTTATCAGGATTGAATTGCTTTAACAAGATGCGCTTGAGAACGATGATCTCTTTGTCTAGAGTAGAGGGCACCTCGAAATCGTCGATGGCCCCTTCGATATCGATCCTGCTCCAGAGGTCAAGATGGTGGCGCTCTTCCTTTGGTAAGAATGGATCCATAAGGCTGCCGATCTCGCGCTGAATGTCTTTCATCTCGTCCAGGTATTTTCTCGCCTTATTCAGATTGTCTTGGAAACGCTTACTGACCTTCTTTGTTTTCTTCTCAGTCTCCTCGATTTTTTTGTTCAATTTCATGATCTTTGCATCGATAGAAGCAAGTTCTTCACTTTTTTTGATGTAGGATCGGCTAAAATTGTATTTTTCTAACTGATCGAGGAGGATTTCCGAATCCTGCATCTGTTGGTTCATGGTAGACAGCTCTGCGGCTCCTTTCTCAACGGCAGCGCGAAGCTGGTCCAGGCGCTTGGGGTCCCTCCCTCTCCTAATCTCTCCTGTAACCCCGGCCAGGTAGTTCTTGAAAGCCCCTAGGCGGTTGCCATACATCTTCTGTATTTCCCGGATCTCACTGGTTAACTGGTTCAGGCGGTCTGTTGGGTTGTCTGGAACATCATATATCAGGTTGTACTTCCTGTGGAAGGTGTCAGGGGCCAACGAGGTTGGTTTCCCATTTACTATCTCTTTGACACGAATTTCCCCATCGAAGTTATCACGGTATGCAGTAAGGACGACATTCCCTTCCGAGTTGGTGATATTGACCTCGAACTTCAGCTTTTGATGGTCAGAATTAATCAGGTCGTTGAGCTTGTTCTTGAGGGCCACATTTAACTTTTCCTTTTTCAGACCATAGAACCCCAGGGCGATGATGTTCAATAAGGTGCTTTTCCCAGAGGAGTTCGGCCCCTCAATGTATACCAGGTCTGGAAGGTTGTTGGGAATCCTGTCCGGCTTGAAGATCTTGACTTCATCTCCATAGTTGCGCTCCAATAGGTAATCGACCTTGATCATTTTTTCACCTTCGGGAGCAATGGGATGAGTTGTTCCAGCATCTTTTCGTGCTCAATATCCTCGGCAATAAGGCGTATTAGTTTCTTCTCTAGTTCGTCCTTAAGAACGTTTTCCAGAAATGATACGATAGAGTCTTCTTCCATTGTCTTCACTCCTTCTCGAAGACTCCTGAGTACGACAGTGGGAACTTCAATACTTTCAGTTGTGAGAGTTCGTGGATGCTCGCAACAGCGAAACCCTTCCTTAGACTTTCCATCTCATCGTCAGTGACCCTCAATCCAAGGGACTTAGCTGAGTTAGCGTCCGATTTAAAAAAGATCTTCGTGTTAATGACATTAGCCAATCCTCTTGGTATGTCAGTAGGGTTCTGGGACGAAAATATGACCCCAATCTTCTTGCTCCGTCCAGTACGGCAAATAGTGTCTAGGTCGCCCAAAGCCTCGCGCGAGCTGTCCGTATTGTAGAACTGATGGACTTCGTCAATGATGATGAGCATGTTTGTCCGCGATCTTTGCTTATCTTTGGCATCCACGATCCTATGTAGCAAATCACGAAGAAGAATGGAGCCGAACTGGATGCCTTTGTTGCCAGCCACGTTGATTATGGACATCTTGTTGGGCACAAGGATATCGGTCTCGTCGATGCACTTGGCATCCTTGTTGTCGAAGAAATCAAGCGCATAGTCTAGATTACGGATGATATTGTCGCAGGTACCTTTATGGAGAGTGACGAAAGACGAGTCGCCTCTAGAGTTCATGGTCGGGAACTCCCTCCCGTTCTCCACGCCCTCAGAGAAGTAAAGGACGAATTCCCCGAAGGTAAACTTGCCGTTCTTATTGCTCCTTTGTTCCTCTTGCCAATGGCGAAATATGTTAGGGAAATTCATGGAGGCGGTGTCGCTGATACCCTCCAGAAGTCCGGTCAGCGCCTCAGGCTCAATCCTTGTGACATCGAGGGTTATCTTTTGGCAGACCTCTGGCGTTACCTTCTGGGTAGTATCGATGGCAATATTGGCTGGGTAGTATATGGTATAGTTCTCAACGCCCCGGGGATGTTCACCTAAGGTCTCCCACTCCTCGACCACAGCCGGGTTTGTTGTCCTGGATGGACAGTCCATCTTTAAGAAATCCACGTCCTTTACATTGATGGCCAGAACGGCTCCTTCAAGCGACTCTGTAAAATATTGTGCTAGATATTTTGTAGCTACGGTCTTCCCGCTCCCCGTCTTACCGCACACCAGCACTTGATGGAAGAACATGTCGACGGGCAATGTGGCGGTGATGTGCTTTCCGCTCTCATCCTTTAATAGCTGATTTTGGCTTGAGTGCAGAGTGGCAACAAACACCTTTGGTCCGCTCGTACCTCCCCCTAGTGCTAAGTCTACCTCGGCTTGCGTAGACCTTCTGGCGATTGATTGTGGAGGTATAAAATCAATCAGCCCGTCTGATCTGTTGTATATATCCCTTACACGATAAGCGCTGATAATATTCTGGCACATCTGGTCTTGCTTCAGCGGAGAGAGATCCATATCTACTATCAGAGGAGATGGGCTGTATGGCTCTGACTGTTCAGTGTCATCCACTCGAAGGATAAACTTACTTCCAGTACTAGTCAGCTCAATTGTTAAATAGGATCCCTTTGGCAGGATTCCATTCGTGTTATTCTTTGATACAAGGCGTATCTTTCCGTTCTTCTCACCGAGCACTATCCATTCCATTAGATCACCAGGCGAAGCGTTCTTGATTCATGGTCGGCTTAAGTCCAACCGAGCGCATGGTTTGTTCAAAATTCACAATCTTTAAAGTTTCTCTAGCATAGGCTTCTGCTATTGCAATTGGTCTTATTTGGGGGTTCCTTGGATTTCCCTGTACGAGTAACAAATAATATATTAAATTGAGAATATTAGTTATGTTGTTAGAGTATTTTTCAAAGGAGGTGGTATAGAACTCCACTCTGAGAGGGCTTACTCCAAAGGCCTTTATGTAGCAGAATATTTTTGTGTTCCGTGCGTTATTTCTATCTACATATTTGAAAAAGCAGCTCCTCTGACCATCCCTTAGCACACTATAGCTCCAATGTAGGTCCGAGTTGTAGCGTCCGCGTACTTCCTCGATGTTGTCAATTACCATGTTGCTGTCACTGTTTTTTACAAAGAAACAAGGGACAATATTCCTTTCATGAAACCCAGGGAATTTTGACACCAGATGAGTATACACATCGCCGGCGATGATTGGACCGTCGATAAACAGAATACTATTACTAGGTACGGATGAAAAGATAAAATCAACCTTATCGTCTAAATACATTTTTTGGGAATCTATCGCCGGTTGAAGAGAATATATCAGTGAGCCACCGCTCCTATCGCTTAGTTCCTTTGACCTTGTTAAAAAGTACATTGTTAGCTGGTTGATTGGTACATACATTTCCGGGGCAAGAAATACCAAAGAATGAGATGTATAGTATGCCGTTCCCTCAAGGGCAGAAAATTTATTAATTGATTCATCATAGCCAGCTATTAAATAATTTGGATCATGAGATATCATCTCCCCCTCTTTGACATCGAGATCATAACCTCCAATATCCTCCAGATTGAATACGAGATCATCGGTAGGACTAGAATTGATCCATTGATAGTCCATGGTCACGGGGGACGATTGCTGAGGTAACCTGATGTTTGTTGCTTTAAGTGCATTTAGTGTTTTGTTGAATGAATTATGGACAATTAGTCTCTTCGTGACCAATGGTATTGCATTTCCACGCCTCAAACAGTTCCCCTTTCTAAAAAGCAGATCTATGATCTATAGTTTTGTGGTGTTTGAAATTGTATGAATATATGAAATAATAATTGGGCAGAATAATTCAAAACTGAGATAACTAATATATCGAGTTCTTACTTGCTTGAACTTTAATTATATTAGGCAACAGATTCAAAATGGCTCAAGAATAAAAAAATATGTAAAGAGTCAAATCTTATTATGGCGCTATAATATTTTTTATATTTTTTTATTATAATTTTTGTAGAAAATCATATTGGGCATGATCGCTCTCACTCCTGCCGTAATGGGACTATAAATAACTCTGCGTTCATTGACTGATCGAGATAATGGCTGGCAGTATTTTCCTTATCCAGAACAATGGAATATTAAGCAAGATGGAAGACACACCATATGAGAAGGAGCTGGACCTGCAACGTTTGCTTGCCGAGTATCCTGACCTGCTGGCGGGTGATCAGATTGACACTAACCAACCAAGGCGTTGGCTTCTGATCTCAAGAGAGATGGCATTGCCTTCTGAAGAAGATGGGCCAGGCCGCTGGTTGGTTGACCATCTTTTCGTCGATCAGGATGCCATCCCAACTATCATAGAGACTAAGCGGGGTTCAAACACCCAGATCAGAAGGGAGATAGTGGGTCAGGTACTAGAGTATGCGGCAAACGCCATTCTTTACTGGCCAGTAGATGTGTTGAAAGATAATTTCCAGAATCGGTGCAGGGCAGAGGGACAGGATCCAGATCAAGTCCTTTCCCAGTTCCTTAATGGTATCTTCGACAACCAGGATTTCTGGAAAAGAATGGAGTCAAACCTCAAGTCCGGTAAGATAAGGCTGTTATTCGTTTCTGACAAGATACCAGAAACATTAACGCGCATCGTCGAGTTTATGAACCAGCAGATGCGGGATACTGAGATCCTTGCTGTCGAGATCAGGCAATTTGTATCTAACGATCACAAGGCGCTAGTGCCCCGCGTGCTGGGACAGACTGAGGAGGCGAAGGCCGCTAAGTCTTCAGTCTCCTTGCCTAGGCAAGACGAGCGCATGTTCCTTAACAGCTTGAGTGAGGAAAGGAAACTATTTCATGAAGTGATCCTGTCCCTAAAAGACACGGATGGATTCCGACTGAACTGGACGGCCCGAGGCTACTCCCTATCTTATGCCTTGGGAGAGAAGTACGTTCTGATCCTTCAGGGAAATCTGCCTTACGGCAATTTTAACGAGGGCTGCTATTCCACGTTCTGGAGTATCAGAGACAATGTTCCAAGCTCTGCCGACTTGATAAAAAAGTACAGCGAACGTTTGCTGGCTACAGGGTTGTTCGAAAAAACACGTAGCCCGTTTGAGGTTCGATGTAAACCTTCAATTACGTTTGACGAAGAGAAAGGACAGGAGCTTTTGCAGATATTTCTAGATCTTACTAGCAGTCTGCGAACAATAAGCTGAGAGACGAAGTTACTATCTTGAGGTAAAACATTCAACCGTTCCGGAGACGGAGTGGATGGGGCAGATAAATCTCATACGATCGCTACCTGGCCAGGGGCTAGATGACACAGTCAATGTATTCCTGGAGAAATATCAGCGAAATCCTTTCGGGACCGTCCTCATCCTTCCCAGTCCAGCCATCCGCGACGAAATAAAACGCCGTCTGGTAGAAAGAAGGATCCCCATCTTCGGAGTATCCATTTGCACCCTCGAGGAACTGGCCCAGTACTTCTTTGACTCCCTAAACCGCTCGGACTCCAGGCTTGACAATTACACCAACGAGCTGATACTGCTGAAAGTCCTGGAGGAAAATAGGCATAAGGTTAGATTGTTCGATGGGGCTTGGGGAACAGCGCAGGCCATTGTCCCAGAGATCAGGGCGTTCCTGGATACCATCAACGACTTCCAGGTCGATTACCCGCAATGCCTCGGGGACCTACAATCTAGGCGGAGTGAGCAACTCACAATAACACTAGATCTTTACGATGAATTCCTATCATCCAACCACCTTATTGATACAGGACGCATGTTTGAATGGGTCACTGACGCCATCAAACAGGGTGCCGTCAGGATCGATCATGCAATCTTCTATGGCTTCCACGAGCCGAAACCTGTAGAAAAGGAACTGATTCAAGCGATTTCTGGCATTACCAACGAGGTGCAATATTACATTCCATATGTCCGTGGGTGCAAAGCCTTCTCAGATGATGGATCCTGGTTGACCTTCCAACATCTCGAGGAGGTGAAGGGTACCGGAGAGGATGAAACAATCACTTCACTTTACTCTCACAGCTCCAGACAACACTTGGATAAGATAGTGAAAGGAGTGTTCCGCGACCCCCTGGACGAGATGAGAGCGGTGGCCAGGGAGATCCGTTCGCTAATTTCCTCGGGAGTGGAGCCAGGAAAGATAGCCATAATGCTTCCACTGCGATCAAAGGCTACTCCTCTTGTCAGAGAGGTGTTGGACGATTACGGCATCCCATACAACGTGCACTTGAAAACAAGCCTCTCAGAATCCCCTGTGGTGATGTCCGTCCTCAGCATCCTGGAAGCTGTCGACTCTGACTACGATCGCGATGAAGTGGTCCGCCTGATAAGCTCCCCATACTTCAATTTCCGCTTCTCAGACAATGGTGAAGAACATGCCCTTCACGCCCGCGATGTCAGCGAGGTCAGCCTGCTGGCAAGCATCCTCGGCGGCAAGGACGCGTGGTTCCAGTCGATTCGATCGCTCGCATCTCAGACTAGGGATGATTTAGAGGTCACGGAGGACGAGAGGATGGAGGGACGCCTGCACCATGAACTCCGGAAGATCGAACTCGTGGAGGGCGGGCTTAATCGCCTCTTCGCCCTTCTCTCCAACCTGGAGGGAGAACTCACCGTACACCAGAGAGCCGATGCGCTGCGTGACACCCTCAACTGTTTTGATCTGTTGAAGAACTTAGAGGTGGATGATGAACAGGCTTACGAGCGAGAGGATCGCGCGCTGAGCAACTTCCTCTCTACGCTAGAGGCGATGGAGATGAGTGAAGCAATCGCTCCCTCCGGGCCGATGGAGCTGAGCGAGTTCTTAGCACGATTGAGGCTACTGACATCCTCAGAAGGTTTCCACGAGGCGGATGACAACAGGAACGCCGTCCAGGTCAGCGGGCTGAGGGACTCGTACCTGGTACGTTACGACTACGTGTTCATCATCGGCATGGTCGATGGCGACATCCCTTACCTGGCTGCAACCAACGCGTTCATCAGGGAGCGTGAGGCCGTGAGGATGGGATTGCTGAGCATGAATGACCTGCTGCGCCACGAGAGGTTCTACTTCCTCTCCGCGCTGCTGTCTTCGAACGTCCGCACTTACGTCAGTCGTCCTGAGACTAACGGCAAGGACGTTCTGGTCCCCTCCTGCTTCTTCGATGACCTCGAGCGTGCGTTCGACATGAGCACCTTCGGAGAGGGGGGAAAAGAATCATCCTCCAGGTGCTGCCAAAACATCGTCGGAGAGACGTTATGTAAGAAAAGAGAACTCGAGCAGGTGGACGTTGACCTCCCCCTGCCGATAGAGGAAATATGTCAGCGCGCTTCCGTCGAACTGCAGGAGCGTGTGAACGATTATGACAATCCCTACGACGGTGTGTTCGCCGACGAGGGTTGCATCTCGGAGTTGAACGCGCTGCTCGCCAAGAAGGACGTGTACTCGCCCTCCCGCCTGGAGAGGTACGCTCGCTGCCCGTTCCAGTACTATCTCAGCTACGTGATGGGAATGCAGCCGAGGGAGGAGATCGAGACGGAGCTGACGCCGCAGGAGAAAGGCACTCTCTTCCACCGCATTGCCTGCCGCTTCTACTCCGAGCTCAGAGAGCAAGGCGGAACGCGGTTCACATCGGCCGAGCTTGATACGATGACCTCACGCATAATTGCCATTGGACAGGAGGAGTGCGGCCGGTACAGCTACCAGGGTCCGGCCTGGGACGCCTTCCGGAACAATCTCCTCGGCACTGCTAGCAGGAAGGGCATGCTGAGGGCGTTCCTGGAGAACGAAACTAAGAACATGTCCACCTTGTGCCCGACGTTTTTCGAGCTGTCGTTCGGTCTGCCGATCGACGATGACGCGGACCCCTCCTCGGTTCCCGAGCCGGTGGAGATCTACCTCGGTGGTGAGATCCTGAAGCTCAGATGCCGCATCGACCGCGTGGACGCCTGCCCCGACGGAAGGTTCGTCGTCATCGATTACAAGACCGGGGCGTCCGCTCCCTCCGTCGCATCGATCGAGAAGGGCACCGCGCTGCAGCTCCCCCTATACATCCAGGCCGTGGAGAATGCTCTGCCGGAGATGAGAGGCATCGGCGGAGCTTATTACGGTGTGAGGAGCGAGGCCGACATCGGGCACAAGGGCGTCTTCGGTGACATCGATCACGTTGACGAGCTGAGGCCGTACTTCGGTGAGAGGAGGAAGTACAAGGAGGGATTCTCGGATATGATCCAGAGGACCAACATATCAATCTCCTCGTACCTTAATGGGATGCGTGCCGGGAGGTTCCACCCCAACAAGGGGCCGGCGAAGTGCCCCCGGGGCTGCGAGTACGCGGCGGTGTGCCGCGTCGACCCCAGTAGGATGGAGGGTGATGACGTTGCTGAGTGAGCGGCAGCGGGAAGCGATGGACCCTTCCAGGTCGATGTGCGTGACGGCCGGAGCCGGTGCCGGGAAGACGCACACCCTGGTCGAGAAGTACATTCACCTCATCGAGAGCGGCGTAGCGGTCTCGGAGATACTCGCGCTGACGTTCACGGAGAAGGCGGCGGCGGAGATGAAGCACCGCGTGCGCACCTCCATCATGAAGCTGCAGGGCGAGGAGTGGGACCGGGTCAAGGAGGAGATCAACTGGTGCAAGATCTCCACTTTCCACGCGTTCTGCGTGAGCGTCATCAAGGAGTTCCCGCTGGAGACAGGGGTACCGCCCAGCTTCCACGTCCTGGAGGAGGTGGAGAAGAGAGAGCTTCTTGGCGAGGCTTTAGACCGCCTGCTCTCTCCGCCGCTGGAGCCGGATGTCAACGAAGCACTGGTGCGCCTCCTCTCCGACATGCCTATGTCGAAGCTCGCGACGAGCCTGCAGTACCTATACGATCGGCGCTCCGAGACATCCAACTTCCTCAATTCGTTCACCACCAAGGACGAGCTCCTGGTTCGGTGGAGGGATATAGCGTGTGAGGGCCGCAGGAGATCGGTTACCTTCTTCATCGAGGACGAGGCATTCATGGGAGCCGTGGAAACGCTTCGAGAGCTCGCCCCAAGATACAGCGGCGGAAAGGACTCAGGATGCAAGTACCTGGATGCGATCGCCCCGTTGCTCGATGATATCAGCACTAGCGTTCCTGTAGAGGAAACGTGCAATGCCATCAGCGAGCTGGGGAAGGTGAAAGGCACGAGGAACGGGGGAAGCAAGCCCGTGTTCGGTCAGGACCTGGGGCGGTTCCGGGACGCGGTCGCGGCTATCCAGGAAGCGCTTAAGCGCCATGGGACGGACATCATGGACGAGGGGGCGGAGGACCTCAACGAGGGGGCGGCCAAGATCCTCCTGGACCTGAAGCTGGTCTTCGATTCCTATAAGGCCATCATCAGCGAGCTGAAGCGGGACGGCAACGCCATCGACTTCGGGGACATGATCGCCATCGTCCACGACCTGTTCGAGAGGGACCCGGCGATGGTGGAGGAGGAGTTCACCAGAAGGTACCGCTACATCCTGGTGGACGAGTTCCAGGATACGGATGCGATACAGAGCGACATCATCTGGAGGATGGCCGGCGGCGAGGACGCTAAGGAGCGGCTGTTCATCGTTGGCGATCCCAAGCAGTCCATCTACCTCTTCCGCAACGTGGATGTGTCCATGTTCAAGGACTTCCAGGGCAGGATCGACGAACTGCTGGAAGGGAGGAGCATACACCTCGACACGAACTACCGCTCATCACCGCAGGTCATAGACTTCGTGAACCAAGTCTTCGGCCAGCTCATGGGCGAGGCCAGGGAGAGGTGGGAGTTCCAGTACCAGGAGATGAGGTGCGGCGATGCTCGCAAGGATGACCAGGGCTCGGTGGAGCTGCTTCTTCTTCCAGAAGATGGTGGCTCGGAGGCGGAGTTCATCGCCCGCCGCGTGCAGAACATCGTGGAGATGGGGACAAGGGAGATATACTGGTCCGAGGACGGCAAGAAACACCTGGACGTTCCCAGGAAGGCAGGGTATGGAGACATCGCCATCCTGCTCCGAGCGAAGACGCGCCTTCATGATTTTGAGGACGCGCTAACCCGCTACGGCATCCCCTACCGTGTCCACGGCGGCCTGGGGTTCTTCGAGAGGCAGGAGATCATCGACCTGAGCAACCTCCTCTCCTTCCTCAGCGATGAGGATGACGATATGTCGCTGTACGGCGTGCTCCGTTCACCATATTTCTCGTTCTCGGACGAGCAGCTCTTCCACATGCTCTGTCGGCGGAACGGCTCCTTGTGGAACGCCCTCGTCGCATATGCCGCTGGAACGGAGGATGAGCGTGTTAGACGCTCTGTAGAGAGACTAAATCGCTGGCTCCACTACGCTCCCCGCTCCACCGTGCCTCAGCTGCTGAACATGGTGTACCGGGAGTCCGGCATCTTCGCCGTGTACGGGGCGCTGGACGACGGCGAGCTGATGATCGCCAACCTCGAGAAGCTCCTCTCCATGGTCAGGAACGCGCACTCGTCCGGTTTTCTCTCGCTGTCGGAATTCAAGCGCTGGATGCAACTGAGCATGGAGGCCGGGGCCAAGGAAGGATTGGCGCAGCTCGCCGGCGGTGAGGGCTCGGTGAAGATCATGACCGTCCACGCGGCCAAGGGGCTGGAGTTCCCCATAGTCTTCGTGCCGGAGATGAACTTCTTCAGGGGCGAGGACTCGTCCCTGCTCCTGTTCTCCGAGGACGCGGGTATCGGTGTCGACGCCCCGGACCCGGGGGACGGTCACAAGCTGAAGGCGACCCTGCCCAAGAGGATAATCGCCGAGGAGCTTGACTCCAAGGCATCGGCGGAGAGGAAGCGCCTCCTCTATGTGGCGCTGACCCGGGCCAAGGACCACCTGGTGATGTGCGGCAGCACGCCTAATGAGAAGGAACAGGAGAAGGAGCTGTGGATCAACTGGATACTTCAGGCAGCGGCCATAGGCGTCGAGGACATCAGCGCTGGAGAGAAGGTCATCAGCCCCCAGCTGTCGTTGGGGATAGTCCAGGACCCCGGGGTGTTTGAGGCGGAGGAGAGGGAGATGGCGACCGGGTCGCTGCTGGACCCAGAAGAGATGAGCGCCTTCATCGTACCCCGAGCGCCCATAGATGTAGCTCCATCAAAGACGCCGCTCTCTCCGTCGCAGATATCCCATGAGCGTAAGAGGGCCGTAGCAGCAGGCAGGGTGAGGACGAAGCTGCCGGATATCGTCGTAAAGGGGGAGCTGAGCTGCTTAAACATCCCGACGGTGAGGGGCACTATCATCCACGAGATCCTCAGCGGTAAGGATGCCAGCGTGGTGCTCAGGAAGTACGGCATAACAGATGGCGCCAGGGTGAGGGAGCTCTCCGGCATGTACGACCGCTTGATGTCCGAGCCCATGATGACCGATGCCAAGGCCGTTTATCGGGAGCTGGCGTTCATGGCCAAGGTAGATGACGAGGTCTACAAGGGCAGGATCGACCTGCTGCTGCAGAACGGCGACGGTTCATGGCTCGTAGTGGACCATAAGACCGGTCGCTTTGACGGCGAGATCGGTGATGAGAAGCTCGAAGATTACAGGCTCCAGATGGAGATCTACGAGAAGGCGATCGCCGATCAAATGAAGAAAAAGGTGAGCTCATTACTATGGCTGGTGGATGAGGAGCGGTTGCTCACGCTCTGATGCCGTCTAGCTAACCGTTAGGAGCCGACTGACATCGTTGAAAGGTGAAATATCCTAGAATTTACATCACCGGAAGCGTCCGCTACGCATGGCTGATGATTCACGATGTCCGACTGGAATCCCACGCAATACCTTCGATTCGTAAACGAGCGCACGCGGCCTGTGCACGACCTTATCTCCCGCATCGATACTGCCGAACCAAAACGGATCCTGGACATTGGCTGCGGGCCAGGCAACAGCACCATCGCGCTCAGAGATAGATGGCCGGCAGCTAAGGTCATCGGTCTGGACAGCTCCAAGAACATGGTTGAAAAGGCCCGACAGGATTGCCCAGAGGCGGAGTTCCTGGTCCGGGACGCCTCCGGCGATCTTTCGGATCTGGGTACGTTCGACGTGGTCTTTGCCAACGCCTCGCTGCAGTGGATGCCCGACCACGAAGCCCTGATCCCGCGCCTGTTCAAACTTCTCGGTGAGGAAGGCATCTTCGCGGCCCAGCTCCCTCAGTACGACCAGATGCCAATGTCGAAGGTGGTCGCCGAGTTAGTATCGACACCACAATGGTCGCCTAAACTGGGTGACGTCCGAACGGGCTTCTCGTTCCACCCCGATGGGTTCTACTACGACCTGCTTTCCCAGCTCACCGACGACATCCAGATGTGGGCGACGGAGTACTTCCACATAATGCCCGGTCACAGTGATATCATCAGCATGATGGAGTCGACAGCCCTACGGCCGTACACTGACCACCTGGAGGGCGAGCAGATAGTCGACTTCAAAGCCTCTGTGTGCAAAGTATTGAAAACCACCTACGTCGCGCAGCAAGATGGCAGGGTCCTGTTCCCGTTCAAACGCTTGTTCGTCGTGGCCCGCCACCATGCCTGTCTCGACAGCCGATGATCGAACATCTACCATCATATCATGTCCAGCAAGGGAAACGAATTAATCCAGCAAAGAGCATCATTTGGATGTATGATGCCCGAGCTCAGGACCGTTGATCATGTCGACGTGGAAAGGTACATGGGAACATGGTATGAGATTGCCAAGATACCGTTCAAGTTCGAAGAGGGCCTCGTAGGCATCACCGCTAACTACACGTTGCTTCCCAACGGCAAGGTCAGGGTGCTGAACAAAGGGTACGTGAAAGACTTCAATGGGAAGGAGAAGGTCGCCAAGGGGACCGCCACCGTGGTCGATAAGAAGACGAACGCCAAGCTGAAGGTCTCATTCTTCTGGCCCTTCGCAGCGGACTACTGGATCATCGAGCTCGGGAAGGATTACGAGTACGCGGTCGTCGGCCAGGAGTCCCGCAGGTTCCTGTGGATCCTCTCGAGAACGCCACAGATGGACGATACGTTGTATGAGGAGCTGCTGCAGCGCATTAGTACCAAGGGATATGACACGTCCAAGCTGGAGAAGAATCCACAGCGGCCGATGCCATAGAGATGCGGTTGGAGCTCATAGATACACTTTTGAAAGGAATTGACGTGATGATGCTTGAGCATGCAGTCCTATCTTGACATCCATCACTGAGCACAAGGACCTATGCTGGATATCTCCTCATCCACCAGCTCCATGATCATCGGCCGCATCACGCTGTACTTCCAGTTGAAGTCCCACTCGATACGGACCTTGCCGGGCGCATCCTTGAGGAACGACGCTGTCACATGGCAGTAGTGGTCCTTCCAGCTTCTGGCATACCCTGGGAACAGGAAGATGGTGGAGTACCATGGGTTCCCGCGCTCCATCTCCAGTCGCGTAGGACTTTCGTCCCTGACCAGTCGATATTCCTGACCGGCAAGACATCGTAGGGCGGATTCATACACTCTTTTTACGTCACCATCGACGATTAGGGAGGCAGCATGCTTGCTCATAGGGGTTTGACCAAAAGCATCAAGACCACACGGGTCTTAAATATATTATGTTGAAAAAATAATATTCTTATAATGAGCTTTTCATGGACCATCGCCTGGATCATCAATGATCTGGCTACGCTTCGATCGATCGCTATTTGATGGTCTTTTCCTAGATGGCGCTCATTATGATGCCTCAACGAAACTGACCACCACTGTCCGGTCCTGGTTATCATGAGCACCATGCCTGGTAGAATAGGTTAATAGAAAGAGGGCATACGGCTACTCGTGGAGTTACCGCAGACGCTCACATCGATCATCGATGGCATGATGAGCTTTCTTGCCCAGACGGCGGCGGACCCCATCGCTTACAGCATCGTTCTCTTCTTCTACGCCATCATGGCCGCGGTGATATTGCCCATACCAGTGGAGGTCGGACTTCTGCTGAGCCCACACACGCCAGTGATCATGCTGGCAGCCATCCTGGGTCTCGGCAAGATGGTCGGTAGCGTCCTGGTGTTCTACCTGGGTCTGGGCATCGGAGACAAGGTCGAGGGCTGGTCCGCGAAATGGCCGGGGTTCGGATGGCTTGTGGCCAAGTCCGAATGGTTGGTGAAGAAGCTGAACTACCTCGGCCTGTACCTCATCCTCTCCGTCCCCCTGATGACCGATACCGTCCCCCTATACATCTTCTCGATATTGAACAAGAACGGAGTGTTCACCATGCAGATGTTCGCGTTCGCCAACCTGTGCGCTGGGATAACCAGGGCATCCATATTGCTCATTCTGCTATCGTTATTCGGAGTGGACCTCATCAACTGATAGCGCAGGTGATGAGAGGGCTCGAGACTTCTCCTAATCATAATTTATCAGCCCATGGGCCATTATGCAGAGTGGTGCCATTTTCAATCATTTCGACCGCAACCCGATCTTGACCGTCACGGTGATCTTGGGATGTCCACAATCGAGGATGACCCGATGATCTCCACCCTCGCGGACCTCGATCTTTTTTGACCACCTCTTGACAGGGCCGGTAGAGCCATCGACATTCACTTTAACGGGTCCGGTCCTGACCAGCCGGGCCGTGACCTCGTGATCGGCGATCACTTCCACCTTGAGCACGTCCCCCTTGGAGAGCTTATAAACCCTGGACTCCCACAGCGGGCCTGTCGGCTGCTTGCCGACGGTGCGGTTCAGCACTCGCTCCATCTTCTGGAACCCCTCGTCGTCCGTGGCCCTGACCCGCGCGACCACCTCCCTCCCGGCACTTCTTCTTAAATAAAAGGATGCCAGGAGGCATAATGTCATAACGAGGCCGCCGATCACCCAAGACCAGATTCCTAGGTCCAGCAGATAATATGAGATAACGATCGAGACTATCGAAATCCCCAGTGCAGTTAGGCTGATCACGATGGCCTTGCTGCGATCATCCGTCAACTCAGCTCACAGAACCAACATGCCATCTGCATCCTATTAATGATCAGCCCCGATGGTAGCACCGCAAGCTCTTCCCGTTTTCCCACGGACGATGGGGCGCTCGGTGGGGAAGAGGGATTCTAGCCTTTTCATATTGTTCTGATTATAGTTAATACACAGAGAGGACATCTCCATCCAGTTTGGGATGGGTGGGCACTAATGGCGATCACTAACCGCACGGCAATGGAGGCGTTCTTCGAGGAAGTGAAGAGCATCGGCCTGTTTGGACGCCTGTTTTCCTGGGGCAGGATCCGGAGCCTGAGCTACGAGGCCAGCAACGAGTACGCGCTGCTCAGGAACCAGAGGGATGGCGTGAACCAGCAGCTATACGGCCTCAACCAGCTGCTCGAGTCCGCTAAACGGGAGGCCGAGGCCGGCGGCAGAGAGGTGAGCAGGCTCACGATAGAGCTCACGCAGGCCAGGACGGCGTTGGACGAGGCGAAGGCTCAGCTCAATGAGCGCATCACCAGGATACGCGAGCTGGAGACCTCGGCTGAGGCCAGCATGGAGAAGGTCGCCGAGCTCCGGGTTCAGGTCACTGCCTTGCAACATAACGTCGAGGAGAGGAACGATGACCTAACGGTGAGGGAGAGCAGGCTGGCCGAGGCATTGACGGCCAAGGAGAGCAACTCCAACCGCGTCCGCGAGCTGGAGGCGGAAATCGGCGATCACAAGCGAAGGCACGAGGAGCTGAGCACGACGCTCGCCGAATGCAACAAGCGCATCACCCAGTTCGAGAGCGTCGAAAGTTCCAGGAGCGAGGAGCACGCGGACAAGATGAACGAGCTGGACCATTTCATGGCCGTCCTCAAGGAGGACAAGGCGCGTTTGGATGAGGAGAGGAAGGCCGCCTTCGAGAAGCAGTTCGAGGACATGAAGAGGACCTGGCTTAACCACGAGCGGAGGGTCGAGGAGTCGCTGAGGTCATTATGCAATAAGCATGCAATAGAGTACGTGGGCAAGGAGAAGGTGCCGTTCAAGGGCAAACCTGACAACACCCTCATGATATGCGAGGAGTACGTGATCTTCGACGCCAAGAGCCCCCAGGGTGACGATCTGACCAACTTCCCGGACTATGTGAAGAAGCAATCCGGCGAAGTCCAGAAGTACGTAAAGGAGGCCAGCGTCAAGAAGGACGTATACCTCGTCGTACCGTCCAATACCATACACCTCTTCGACGAGCATACGATGAACCACGGCGACTACAACGTCTTTGTGGTGACAGTCGACTCCCTGGAGCCTATAATCCTCAGCCTGAAGAAGATAGAGGAGTACGAGTTCGCCGACCAGCTGAGCCCGGAGGACCGGGACAGCATCTGCCGCGTCATCGGTAGGTTCAGCCACCTGACGAAGAGGCGCATCCAGGTGGACGCGTTCTTCTGCGAGGAGAGCTTCAGGGCGCTCAAGGAATGTGGCTGCCTGCCGGAGGACATGACGGATAAGATGGAAGAGTACGAGAGGTCGACCAAGGTGAACCCCCCGGTGGAGCAAAAGGCCAAGCTGATCACCGAGAGGTCGCTGCAGAAGGCGGTGGACGGCGTCATGAAGGAAACCTCCTTCCTTGGGTTAGAGACGTCGGAGACGTCAGGGACCATCGAGGCCTTGCCATTGCTGAAGGAAGGGAAGAGGACGGACCGATAGTTCGGGCCGCCGCGATGAGCGAGCTGGCGGAATGAGCTGACCTGCCAGTTCACTTCCTCCTCGAATCCCTTCCCACCTCATCAGAATATAGGACGAGGGCCCGCTTGCTCGATCTCCAACCACCCTTAATCCTTAAGGCCGGAAGCTCACCCTGCTTTGCTCTCAGGGCAAGGTATTTGGCTGAATAAGGGCCCATTTCCTGTAGTTCGATGAGGGACCTCAGTTCGTCTTCAGCAGTGCCTACCTGGGACAGGAGGTCAAGGAGGGAGCTTCCCATGATGACCTTCAGGTAATCGGTCAGCGGTGCCAGAGACCCCTTGTTGCCTTCTTCCAGTGCATCCAGATAGATGTCACGGTCTGGCGGAAGGACATGGACGGGCGGCCAGTTGTGCTTCATGAGGTGAAGGTTCAGCAGTAACCTTCCCACACGCCCGTTGCCATCGCTGAATGGATGGACCGCCTCGAAGCCATGATGCAGCCAGGACCCTAATATCAATGGATCTTCGCCTTCCATGTCCCTTCTATCGTATTCCTCGATCAAAGCGTCCATCCTCTGTACCACCTTCTCCGGCCTTGGTGGAGTGAACGATGCACCCCGGACGTTCACGTTTGTCCGCCTCCACTGGCCCGCATCGTCCATCAGTCCCACGAACACCTCTTCATGGATCTCAAGGATGGTCACCAGATTGATGGCCCTACCTCTTCGCTTCATCAGGTCTCTGAACGCCCTCTCGTGTTGGATCGTTTCCAGAATGTGAGCGATCGGCCTCTCCACACCTTTCATGCCGAGGAGGACGGTCTCCACCTCATCCATGCTCAGTGTGTTTCCTTCGATGGCGTTCGTACCATAGGTGTTGAGCGAGCTCATCCCCTTCCAGATGGCCTCAGGCAGGGAATCCAGCGACCCCCGGTCAAGTAGTTCGCTCCTGAGACTATCAAGTATGGTTTTTTTCATGACCATAGATATGAACATAAATAGTATATAAAATAATATGATTTCATGATGAAAAAATAAAATTATCATATACGTTCGTGACCATTATTATGTGTGGCGATCGTTGCATCCCGGTCAAATGTCCAGGATTCAAATAAAGAGCGTATCTACGATTACCATGAGGCGGCAAATTAGACACTGGATGAACGCTCCGACCTCCAGGTGTCGTTGCCGAACCTGGACGATATTATCTGTCTGATGCTCACCTCCCTCTTCGACTTAACCACCATATCAGGCCGATGGCAGCGGGAATCGCCATAATTGCGATCACCCAGATGAACGCGGTGAGCATCGAGTACACGAGATAGTCGAAGGTCCAGGTACCGAAAGCGACGTTCCAGTTCCCGTCAACATAGACCTTGATGAGGAACGCTATGAACACCAGGAACGATATGGCATTGCCGCCGTCCGACCTGCGGGAGCGGTTGCGGAAGAAGCGGTACTTCGCTCTCTCCTCCAATGGCAGCCTCCTCCACCACAGCCAGCCGACCACCCCGACGACGATCAGAGGGAGGCCGACCAAAAGGACCATCCAGAACAACAGGTTCAGCAGGAATGTCACCAGATGCCCCATGGACCACAGGCCCAGCGTGGTGGGCACCATGCCCGTCAATTGTGCTTGTCCCACGAACCACAGGTACACCAGGATCGACCAGATGAAGGCCACGACGGCCACACCGATCATCACCAGGAACAGCTTCCAGTGGTTTCTGAGAAATATCTTCCACCCCTTGGGATCATTTACCGGTTCTGCCTCGAACATCATACACCTCCTCATGAGAATTCTATATCAGATTCTGTATGATGTTTGTTCTAACCCTGCGCTCAAATAATTATTGTACACGGGTTTACGAATATTAACACATCATTCGTTTTCCTGCTTGTCCGTTAAGGAACTATTCCACGAAATACTGGAGCCCGCTTTATCTTTGGACCATTTTCTCGAACCTTTTTCTAATGGTCCATTCATAGTTGAACATATTTCCAGGGGTGATATGGACCAATAATAGGATAGGTACATGACAGAACAGATGGGTGCTTTACGGCCGCGTCACGCCCCTTTGGCATTCTTGACTTATTGAGTCGAGGGAATCGTTTTACCAGTTAGCTACACCGGTCCCACGCCTTCTCTTGAACGCCAATGGATTAGTTCCACTTATGGAGACTACTTGTAGATCGTCACCCATAGGGCGTCGAGTCTCCGCGGTCCCGTAAAGCAATATTCATCTTGTAACGGCCAGTATATAAAATTTGGCTTTTTACTTTTGATATCGTGAAAGTTAGCATTGTGCGATGGTTCGACCCAAATTTCGGAGGCGTTGATCGTGAAGGACGCAGTTACGAAATCGAACGGTCAGCTACGGTATCTGCCACGCCCAGCCCCCGATCCGACCTCGCTCAAACTGTGCCCTTCATTATTATAAAAATGATTGTGAGCAAAGTATTTAAGTGTCGGGAGAGCCAAAGAAGAGAGAAGGAGTTGACGTTTTGACCATGGAGCTGATGATCGATGGGATGGATAGGTCGGCCCTCGACTGGTGGGACGACATCCTAGAGAGGCTCATGGGCGGCAGCCCCATCGTGTTCCTGGATTATGATGGAACGCTAACGCCCATAGTGGAGGTGCCTTCCAAGGCCGTTCTCTCGGACAGCATGCGTGGAACCCTCCACCGCCTCGCCAACTATTGCCCGGTGGCGCTGATGAGCAGCCGCAGCCTTACGGATGTCAGGAGCAAGGTGGGCCTGGACCACCTAATATACGTGGGGAGCGGCGGCTACGAGGTGCTGGGGCCCTGGGGGCACTACGTGGAGGACCGGGGTGAGCGGTTCAAGCCTCTGCTGGACCAGGCGGAGATGGCGCTGCGGTACCGGATCGGAGACATCCGCGGCGCTCTGGTGGAGCGCAAGCGGTTCGCAGTGGCGGTTCACCACCGGCTGGTGGACCCCCATGACTATCCCCGGCTGAAGACCGTCTTCGAGGACATCGCCAGGAAGTTCCCGGAGCTGGAGAGCATCATGGAGAAGAGGGCCTTTGAGCTCCGGCCCAACATGGACTGGCACAAGGGAAGGGCGGTGAACCTGGTCATCGACATGATAGGCATCAGGAAGGGCGCCGTTCCCATGTACATCGGTGATGACGTCACCGATGAGCACGCGTTCAGGACCATAGGCGAGAAGGGCGTGACCATCCTGGTCACCGAGGTCCAGCGTCAGACGGCTGCAGAGTTCGTGCTATTCGATTTCCAAGAGGTGCAGGAGCTGCTGGAGAGGCTGATCGTGTCGCTCGCCGAAGGACGGTCCGATTGACCCGAGGAGGGTGATGCTGCCGGTTGTCCGAACCCCCCTTGGCATCCCCTCCTGATCAGTTCTTGGCAAGTAATAATGCCGGTCACATTCCGGGGGCTTGATCTACATGCCGGGCTAAAATGGAGAAGGAGGCGATGTTCATCTCGCTCTGCGGCGCCCCAGGACATACCATGCGGTACCGATGGACGCTACCGCAAGGCCCGCTATCAAGACCGCTCCGCCGGTGGACCCCAGGAAAGCGATGATGTCATCTAATGTCGAGGACGGGACCGTCACGCTCACCGTCTCGCTGACCTCGCCCGCACCGCTCTCGTTCTCGGCGTTCACATTGTAGTAGTAGGTCATCCCTGCCTGGAGGTCCCTGTCCTCAGCGGTAGTGCCGTTGACCGTTGCGAGATGCTCCATGGAGGAGGTGGTCCCGCGGTAAACTCTGTAACCTGTGATGTTCTCTCCGTAGGTCGGCGCTGACCATGTCAGCACCACTGTGCCGTCGGAGTACGCTGCGGAAAGGCCGCGAGGTGCTGAGGGGTACGGTGTTCCACCGGCGACCGTGATCAAGATGGCGCTAGTGTTCGGACCCACGCCCTCGTCGTTGATGGCGGCGACCTTGCAGTAGTACTCCCTCCCAGTGAGCAGGCCGGTGCGCAGGTAGCTCGTTACGTTGACGAACACCGAGGAATCAACACCCTCCGCCCCCTCTCGCCAGTACAATAGGTAGCCGGTGATGGGCGACCCCCCATCGGACAGGGGTGCGGACCAGCTCACCTCCGCCTGGTTATTACCAGGAACGGCCGTAAGCTCCTGGGGAGCGGACGGAACGGTGTGGACATCGGGCGTGAAGGAGGCGTACCTGACCACGAGATCGTTGGTCGACGGTGACCCCATCAGGTAGAGGGCGTGAGCTGCGCCCTGGGAGTCCACCACGACGGCTCCCGAGTATACCGACCGTCCCTCGTCCTGTGGTTCAATAACGTGGCTGCTCCACGAGCCGCCTAGGTTCGTCGCGTACATCAGTGAGGAGCGTTGCCCATCCGTGTAAATGATGTGCGCTCTGCCATCGTCATCGCCGGCGATGCGGGGGCTGTCAGCCTTGACCGATGTGGCCACCCTCTGCGCGTTCCAGAACCCCGTGCTCTCGTTAGCGTATAGCAGATCGTAGTTGGCGTTCACCAGGGTGAAGTGGACACGGTCCTGCGCGTCCAATACCATGGAGCCACCCGGTATTAGGGACCGGTCCACCACCGTCTCCAGGCTCCATCCGCTGTCGGTCATGGCAGCATAACGGTGGCTGGACCCGTCCGAGTACAGGATGTACGCTCGGCCGCGGGAGTCGAGGACCATGGCGTGTATGTCCTCGCCGTCGGGATCGAGCGTCACCACGTTCCACTCGCCTCCCGATCGCTCCGCATACCTCAGCCCCGAGCCGATGTAGCCGATGTGAGCCACGCCCTGATCGTCCACCACGATACGCGAGTCCCTGCCCACCTCACCGGAACTGTCCACGATCTCGTAGGACCATGAGCCACCTGCGTTAGTGGCGTAGCGCAGGTCGACGTCGGTGTTGTCGGTGTAGCTGATGTGCGCTCTTCCCTGTCCGTCAACGGCGAGAGAGCAGTCCACACCCGCCCCGTGCGCGCCCTCTAGCGTCAGTGAGGAGAGCGTTCCGCCGGCATCGTTGGCGTAGTGAAGGTCCTCCCCATCGCTGTAGCAGACATGCACATGGTCCTGGGGATCAATGGCCATGGACGTGTACCACCAGGAGGCCCCGTCGGAGAGGCTCTGCACCACTGGTGTCACTGAGAGGGACGCGTCCGCGGTGTCCGCGCTGCCGAGGAGCAGGCCTCCTGCCGACGCGACCATCATAACTGCCAGTACCAACGATAACCACGGCTTCGTTATGGTCCTACCTCCCATCATCGATGCAGTCCCTCCAAGGGAGTCCTGCGTCTATCAACGTCATTAGCGATGATAACATTTAGGCAGCACCAGCTTGCGGTCGGGAAGGTAAACTTCCGTGCTTCGAGGGCGGTTTCGCATGCAGCGTCTCGTATCGCGTCATCACAGCCCGGAGCCATTGTAACGGCGGTACCGTCCCTCGAGATGCTCGTCCCTCAGCGCGTGGTACGCCTTGGCGTTGTGTTCCGCCCGCTCATGCAGTGTGGGATCGTCGGACCTGACCACGCGGCCGGGGATGCCCACCACCAGGGAGCGCGGGGGCACCCTCATGGTGCCGGTGACCACGGCGTTGGCCCCGATGATGCAGTCGTCCCCCACGACCGCTCCCTCCACGATGGTGGAGTTCATGCCGATGATGCAGCTGTCCCCGATGGTAGCGCCGTTTATGATGGCCCCGTGGCCCACGGTGACGTTCTTGCCGATGATCGTGGGGAACCCCGTCTCCACGTGGAGCACGGCGTGCTCCTGAATGTTGCTTCCCTCCCCTACCACCACACGGTCATGGTCCGCCCTTATGACCGCATACGGCCAGATGCTCACCCCTTCACCCAGCTCATAGTTGCCTATCAGAACTGCCGTGGGATCGATGTACCTGCTCATCCTGTCAACCTCCGTGGAGATATGGGACCGGCATCTCATATATGATTTCGCGCGGACCGGCGCTGGGTCACCAGGGTCGTGGGACCCATATGCGAGGGGGAGGAAAAATCTAGCATTACGGACCCCGCTAACATGGGAGGAGAGGATGGTCATGGCAGAGCTGTCAGTAGCTGAGGTCGTTCGCAGACTGGTCCGAGCGGGAGGATCGAGCACCAAGCCGCTGTATGTGTAAGGCGCGGAGGAGATCGAGGAGGGATGGGCGCTGGCCGGCCTGGAGGCGAGCGTTTCGGGGATGATCTCGCTCTCCCTATGATCATTGCCGAGGGTGGGCCTTAAAAATATTTTGGGGTCAGTATGTCTGACCCCTCTCTTTCTAAGCGTTCACTTCTTGGCCATCATGTCCCTGGCAAAGGCCTTGGCCGCGGATATCTCCTCCGCATCAGGATGGCCCAGGGTCATAGGGCGCATCTTTCCAAATGTCTGTACGAGGGGATCTGGGGATTTCAAGCATCCCTGGGCCACTGCCTCGCCGAGCTCGCCGCGGCAGTCGAAGGTACCA
Organism: Methanomassiliicoccus sp.; assembly: GCA_012719175.1. NCBI lineage: Archaea > Methanobacteriati > Thermoplasmatota > Thermoplasmata > Methanomassiliicoccales > Methanomassiliicoccaceae > Methanomassiliicoccus > Methanomassiliicoccus sp. The sequence continues at coordinate 48,304 of JAAYAX010000015.1, read as the reverse complement.
AGAACCGTCGAACCGGCTGCGGCGTCGGTCACGCTCTGCCGGAACTTCTTTATCAGCTCCATCACTTGTGGCGGCAACGAGGGGTCGGACCACGACGCATGAGTGTAGAACAGCGCTACCTTCTTCCCCCTGGCCTTGCTCTCCAGGAACTCCTTGGCAGGCTTCGCGATTCCGAACTGGTGTATCGGGAATCCTACGAACGTGAGCTCGTACCCGTCCAGGCCCTGCACCTGGTCCATGGGCTTGATCTCTTTCTCCCCTACAATCGCCTCATAGATGGCCTCGGCCACCTTCCTGGTGTTCCCTGTCTGGGACATATATGTGACTAAGACGGTCATTCCCTTTCCTCCACGCATGAGAGGATAATCTCGATTACAAAAAACCATAGTGGAAGGTCCCGGCACGTCACGAACCATTGCTGATAGCTCTGGAATCCACAAGTGGCAACCCTCTTCGTGCATGGGCACGGGCGCCGTCCATCCAAAGACTTGTTTTATGTGATATGTGAGCGTCCGTTGCACGCTGGAAGAGGAGATGTAGAAGCGCAGGCCAGGGAACAGCTTCACGGTCAGGTCGCTGACGTCATTGGTCGTTGCGCCCCGTCTCCGTGAAGGTCCCAGACTGCAGGCCATAGAACGTGCTGTATGTTCCGCCACGCATCATCAGCTCATGGTGTGAGCCCACCTCTACGACCTTGCCGTCCTTCAACACCACTATGCGGTCGGCGTCGCGTATGGTGGACAAGCGGTGTGCGATGATGAACGTGGTCCTGCCTTTCTTAAGACGTTCCAGAGTGGCCAGCAGGTCCGCTTCTGTCCTGGCATCGAGAGCGGACGTAGGCTCGTCCAGTATCAGCACCGGCGCGTCCCGGAGGAACGCCCTGGCGATGGCGAGGCGCTGCCTCTGTCCGCCGGACAGCGTTATTCCTCTCTCGCCGATGACCGTGTCGTACCCCTGGGGCAACTTACAGATGAACTCGTCCGCCCCTGCGGCCACGGCCGCCTCCAGCACCTCTTCCCTCTGCGCTTCCGGACGTCCGAAGGAGATGTTCTCCGCCACCGTCAGCGGCAGCAGATAAGGGTCCTGCAGCACGCTGGATATGTTCGACCGCAAGCTGGATACCTTTACTTTCCGGAGGTCCGTGCCGTCGAACATGACCCTCCCCCTCCAGGGGTCGAAGAAGCGGGATATGAGGCCTACCAGGGTGCTCTTTCCCGCTCCCGTCGGCCCCACCAGGGCGATGGTCTCCCCCGGCCGGACATCCAGGTCGATGTCATGTAGCACCGGCCTACCTTCCTGGTAGCCGAAGGTTACGCCTTCCAGGGTGATGCGGGCCCCCCGTCCGCTGGCGGGCGGAAGGGAAGCGGCGTCGGGGGCATCCTTGACCTCCTGCTCCACGTCCATGATCTCCAGCACCCTCTTGGCGCCCGCTCCGGCGGTGGCGAAGGATACGGAGACGTTCGCCAGGGTCTCCAGGGGCGCATACAGCGCTTCAAGGTAGGACAGGAAGACCAGCAGGCCTCCCACGGTCAAGCTCCCCTCGATGACGTGGAGGCCTCCCAACACCATGATGATGGCCGTCCCCACCGCAGTAATCGTGCTCAACCCCAGGTTGAACTTTACCCTCGTTATCATGGCGTCGAGGTACGCCCTGTAGGTGGTCGAGGCCAGTTCCCGGAACCGCTGACGCTCCATCTCCTCCCGGCCGTACGCCTGCACCACGGGCATCGCGGTCAACGTCTGCTCCGCCAGGGCTGTCATCTCTCCCTCCAGTTTCCTCTGCTTGTAGGTGCGCTCCCTCATGGGGGTGGAGGTCCTGCGCACCATGACCACTATGAGCGGGGTCAGCAGGAGGGCGAAGAACGTGAGGTATGGATCGAGGCTGAACATCACCACGAACATGAGGGCCAGGGTGATGATGGAGCTGAAGCTCGGTAAAAGAACATTCAGGACAAGGTCCCGGGCGCAGGTGGTGTCCGAGGTCACCCGCTGCACCAGGTCCCCCGCTCGCTGGGAGGTGTGGAAGCGGAGGGAGAGGCGCTGCAGGTGGTCGAACAGGTCCCCGGCTAGGGCGTATATCATGCGCTTGCCGACCCCGGTCTGAGAGTAGTCGCGAGCGACGGAGATGACCTGTGTGGTGATGTAGATCAGGACCGTGGCCCCGGCCATCCATGCCAGGAAGACCTCGGGGGAGCCGGCTCCGGGAAGCTGCTGAAGCCAGAAGAGGCTCTGAGGGAGAGGCTGGCCGGACAGGATGTTGTCAATGATCAACTTCAGGGGCCAGGGCCTGATGATGGTCATGATCGCGTTGAGGAGAATCGCCGCTACGATCACAATGAGGCCGCGGTCGCGGAGGTTCACATGGGACAGCAGGCGAAGCCACCAGCCTTTCATAGAGCACCTCCCTCCGGGTCCTGGAACTGCAATGCATGGAGGCGCGAATACAGCCCACCCTTGACCAGAAGCTCTTGGTGATTCCCTACCTCCACTATCCTGCCCTCTTCCAGGACGACGATGCGGTCCGCCCCCTTCACCGTGGACAGCCTGTGCGCGATGATGAACGTGGTCCTACCTTTCTTGAGTCGCTCCAGAGCCGATAGGAGATCGGACTCCGTTCTGGCATCGAGAGCGGACGTAGGCTCGTCCAGTATCAGCACCGGCGCGTCCCGGAGGAATGCCCTGGCGATGGCGAGGCGCTGCCTCTGTCCGCCGGATAGCGTTATCCCCCTCTCGCCGATGACCGTGTCGTACCCCTGGGGCAGCTGAACTATGAACTCTTCTGCTCCCGCCGCCTTGGCGGCCGCGATCACATTCTCATCACTGGCCGACGGCCTTCCGTAGGCGATGTTCTCCCTTATTGTCAGTGGCAGTAGGTAAGGTTCCTGGAGCACGATGGATGCCTGGGCCCTGAGGTTGTCGATCTTGATTTCCCTCAGGTCGATGCCGTCGAAAAGCACCCTGCCCTCCCAGGGATCGAAGAACCTGGGGACCAGGGATACGAAGGTACTCTTCCCCGCTCCCGTCGGCCCCACCAGGGCGATGGTCTCCCCCGGCCGGACATCCAGGTCAATGTCATGTAGCACCGGCCTCCCCTCCTCATATCCGTAGGTCACATTCTCGAAGGTGATGCGCGGTCCCACGCGGCCCTCGCGCTCGGGGAGGACGATGGCGTCGGGCGCCTCCTTCACCATGTCCGTGGAATCCAGCACGTCCAGGACGCGGTCCATGCTAGCCTCGGTGGACTTGAACTCACCGTAGATCCTCATGAGAGAGCGGAAACCGGTGAACAGGGTGGCGAGATAGGAGGTGAAGACAATGAGACCACCCACCGTGAGCGATCCCCCCAAAACACGCTGGCCTCCGGCGAACAGGACGATGGCGGTGCCTACGGCCACCACCAGACCGATGGCGAAGGCATATCCTCCGCGGATAAGGGCGTTCCGCTGGGAGATATGCACCACTCCGGAGGCCAGGTTCCGGAACTGTCTGTCGTTGTGGTCCTCCAGCCCGAAAGCCTGGACCAGTGGTATCGCGGTCAGGGCCTGATGGACAAAGGAGGTGAGCTGGCTCTCCGCCTGCCGGGTCCGCTTGCTGATGCTTCGGAGGCGGGGGCCGAAGAAGACGGCCAACATTCCCATGAGCAGGGCCACCACGAAGGTTATCATCGTCAGGGAAGGGTCCATGCTCCACGCCACCGTTCCCACCAGCAGGATGGTGAGGGCTTGCTGCCAGGGAGTGGCTATGAGGTCTATCATGGAGTACACACTGTACGAGTCCACGCTCATGCGGCCCAGGGAGTCGCCCACGCTGGAGCTGCTGTGGAATCGCAGCGACAGGTGCTCAAGGCGGTCGAAGAGGTCGGTCTGCAGATCGTACACGGCCTTCTGACCTGTGGATGCCCATATCCAGTTCAGGGAAACCGTGAGGAAGCTGCTAAGGGCGAACACCGCCAGGCTGGCCAGGGCCGCGATGATGACCAGGTCCACAGGACCGCCCTCCATCCCCAGCGTGGACAGGAGGGCGGACAGCCAGTCCGGCATCCTCGCCTCTCCCAGCGCATGATCCACCAGTATCTTCAGCGGCCAAGGCTGGAGGACCGCCGTCAGTGAGATGAGGGCAGATAGGGCCAGTATAGCCGCAAGACGCGGCCATTGATGCAGAGGGTATCGGATCAGCCGACGGTAGCGGTAGAGCATCTTCCTGCCGCCGTCACCCTGGGACGCGGACCTACGGGGGGCGTCAGTGGTGACCCTGATGGAACGACGGTCCCGTCCGTCGGAAGGCCCTGCTGACCAACCGCGCATACCTCCTCCTCTGCCTTCCATATGCCCTCTGGGTGCTCCGATCTCCCATGGCGCCATGATGCGAAAGCGTCCCTCTCGCATCCAGCCCGGGTCCGACAATCGTTCTACGAATCATAATGGTTGCCCCTCCGCCGTAGCTCGGCCAGTGACCTTGATGCATGGCAGATCTGACCGGTGTCGCCAGCCTAATCGACCCCGGCCCACCGCAGATTCACCGTGAGCAAAAAGGACCAGCCTCATGGTCCGCTCGAAGGCTGTTCCCTCCACGTTCTGGAAGGGTTCGTGGTTAAATGTTAATATAGAATTAAATAATTAGAATCATCTGGATGACCATAAAAGGCATATTGAACCTGTAAGCCTATCATGAAGAAATCGGTGGTCCTTGATGCTCCAAATCCTGTACGTTGATGATGAGATGAGTCTTCTGGAGATCGGTAAGATATTCATCGAGCAGTCCGGAGACGCCAAGGTGGACACCGCGCTGTCCGGAAAGGAGGCCATGTCCTTGATGTCAAGCAAGGAGTACGATGCGGTGATATCAGACTACCAGATGCCGGAGATCAACGGGATCGAGCTTCTGAAGATGGTGAGGGACAAGCACAAGGGGATACCGTTCATCCTCTTCACCGGAAAGGGCCGCGAGGGGGTCGTCATCGAGGCGCTGAACAACGGCGCTGACTTCTATTTACAGAAGGGCGGGGACCCGATCTCCCAGTTCGCCGAGCTGCGGCATCACCTCAGGCAGGCGATCTCCCGGCACCGCTCCGAGATGCTTCTCCGCCAGAGCGAGGAGCGTTTTCGCTCTATCATCGAGGACGCCCCCGTGGCCTTGGGGGTGGGAAGGCACGGGAAGGCCCTGTACGCCAATCAGCGCTTCATGCACATGTTCGGCTACGAAGACAAGGCCGAATTCTTGAAGATGGACTTCAACCTCCTCCTGGAGCCCTCCCAACGGGACCAGGGCCCCTTATTACCAGCCGATAGCGAGGCCGGCACGATCCTTATTGAAACGGAACTCATGGGGCTACGGAAGGACGGTACGCACTTTCCCTTCCATCTTATAGTTGCGAGCATCAACCTCGAGGACGGACCGGGCCATCTGGCAGTGTTCACTGACATAACCGAGCGCAAGAGGGCTGAAGAGAGGTCCCAGGAGAATCTGAGCCGCCTTACCATGGCCATGAAAATGGCGAGCATCGCATTCTGGAAGTACGACCTTGGCACCCGTACCATGGAACTGAACGACCAGTTCTTCGCTCTCTTCGGCACCACCGCGGAGAAGGAGGGGGGTTACCTCATGTCCCGCGATACCTACCTTCAGGAGTTCGTTCATCCAGATGACCGCGAGCGGCTTGCGGAGATCGAGAACAATGACTATGCCAGCGGTCACCCCTATCCATATCTTCAGTACAAGTATCGGGTGATAAGGCGGGACGGGTCCGTCCGTACTTTCGTGATACGTCTCAACTTCCTCAAGGACGATGGTGGCAGGACCCTCACCATAGAGGGGGTCTGCCAGGACATAACGGAACAGAACTCGACGGTCGCCTGCCACTGATCCGCTATGATTATGACGGGATGCTCTCACGGCGATGCGTTCATGGAGCGATGGGATCTTACCATGGAGCTGCTGCCCGGGAGGCACATCGGACCATCGCCGCTTCGGCTTCATCTCCACAACAAAAGGGACGACCTAGGCGACCGAGCGCATCCGATCCGATAGCAGAGGCTCCATTTTTGATGTTGGAAAAAAAGGAAGGGAGATGGTCTATCGCCCCCTGCGTTGGACGAGTAGCAGGGCAGCCAGGACCACACCCACCAGGATCATCCCTCCGAAAGCCCAAGGAAGAAGCTGGGACGAGGTAGGGTCTGAGGTCGTGGACACCTCCTGCATTACGATCTCCCCCATGTTCAGGGACTGTCCGGTCCCTACGGCCACCTGGACATGCCTTTCTTCGCAACCCGTCTTCCGCAAGGTGAGATCGTAGCTGCCGGGTGACAGGTCGATCGAGAACCATCCATCGGTATCGGTCAGCACCGTGGACCCGCTGGACAATACCACGCTGGCCCCTCCCACTGGATCAGCGTTGGAATAAACCACCCTGCCGGAGATCGTGCCCAGGAGCGCAACTCCCTCCTTCTCGTCGGCGACCACTATCTTAATGGCATCAGAAGGCACGGTCCATTCCTGGGACCAGGTCGTGAACAGGTAGCTGACCGTTGTCCGCCCGTTCGATTGTATCTCCGCTATCTTATGCGAGGAGAAGCTGGCAATGTCATTGCCATCGTTCCACACCACGCCGCCCTCATGCCTCCAGTTGGTGCAGGACGCGACCTGGGCACCGTTGAGCTCTGCGTTGAACGCGAAGATCAGGTAGTAAGTACCTTCGGAGGAGGGGGCGTTGACGGCTATGTTGCTGGACACGTAGCTGTTGGTGCCTGTGGAGATCCAATTGTTGATGCTCCAGAAGTTGCTGCTGTGCGAGCCCCAGCTCGTCAGACCGACGAGAGGAGCTGCATCGGTGCTCTTCAGATCGTTCTTGGCGAGCATGGCCACGGAACCCGTGAGCGCCGCTCCCGGTTCCACCACGATCTGCTTGTTGGTGGTCGTTACAGAACTGAAGGAACCAGTTCCCGATTGGATCTTCACGTAGCTTTGCGTCAAGGGATCATCCAGATGTGTCACCACACTGCCTTTCACGATGATGGTGATGGCCGCCACCGGGATGACATACTGCTGGAGACCGCCCGCGAAAAGATATTGCACGCTCGCCCTTCCGTTCGTCTGGGCGCTGGAGATCTGAGCGGAGGATAGGTCCGCGAGGTCATTACCATCGTCCCATACGGCACTGCCGTCACCATATCCTTGACTTGTGCAGGATGCTACCTGCGCCCCGTCATACTCATCGCTGAATGCTATGATGATATAGTAGGTCCCGGGGTTGCTGGGAGCGATCATCGATATGCCGCTGGTAGTGTACTGGGCCGTTCCCGGAGTGACCTCGTTACGGATGACCCAGTACGAAGAGCTGCTAGTGCCCCAGGTGGAGGTGGCCACCAACGGTCCGGCGCTGGAACCCATGTTGTTCCTAGCATCGACGCTAATGCTCCCGGTCAGGCGACTTCCGGGAGCGACGGTGATCTGCTTGTTGCTCTGCGAGATGGTGGAGAAGGACTCCGTACCAGATCCCAGAGTGATCTGGCTGGTGGAGAAGGGAGATGGGATGGTCCCTGCATCCGAGACCACCACGGTGACCGCGTCACCTGGTATGGTCCAGCTCTGGGATCCTTGATCGAATAGGTAGTTGACGGTCGTCCGTCCAGAAGACTGCATCTGTGAGATCTTGGCGGCCGACAGCTGGGCGATATCGTTACCGTCGTTCCATATCTCCCCATGGACATCTGCATACCTCCAATTGGTGCAGGAGGCCAGCTGCGCGCCTGTATACTCCGCACCGAAAGCAAATATGAGGTAGTAGGTGCCCGCGGCGGTGGGTGCATTGACGGCTATGTTGCTGGACACGTAGCTGTTGGTGCCCGTGGAGATCCAATTCTCTATCTCCCAATAGCTGGAACTATGCGATCCCCAACTTGTAGTGCCGATGAGCGGCGCCTTATCGGTGGCGGACATGCTGTTATGGGTTTCCAGCACGATCGAACCGTAGATGCTCTCGCCGCTATCAACATATATCTGCTTTGAACTGGTCGAGAGGCTGCTGAATGAACCACTGCCCGACGTGATCTTCACATAGCTGCTCGTAAGGGGATCGTCATACACCCAGGCTGCGGCCGGAGGTGCCGTCATGACGAAGGAGCCCAGGAAGACCAGGACGGTCACGGCGACTGCCATGCTCTTTCTGGCCTTACAGTATCTTCTCTCCATGGACATTTTGAATCACCTGCAATCCGTGCTATTACCCACCGATGCGATAGCACCGGCGTTAGCACGTCCCCCATCCCTCAACGGTGCAGCACCGGGTATGTTATCATGAAAGATAATACAAACGGATGGATAAATGTGGTCAACGGCCGTACTAACGGGGAACGAGGCGCGCTCCGATAATGGCATAATGACTAATTACTAGAGGAGGAGCCGCGCCAGCTTGTCCTTCAGGTCCTGGATGGAATAGGGCTTGGGAAGGAAATCGATGAACCCGTACTTCCGGGGCTCGGACATCACCGGGTCGTTGGAATAGCCGCTGGATACCATGGCCTTGACGCTTCCGTCCAACTTGAGGATCTCCTGGATGGCGTCCTTGCCCCCCATCCCTCCCCGGATGGTCAGGTCCATGATGAGAAGGTCGAAAAGCCTGCCTTCGGTCAGCGAACGTGAGACCTGTTCGATGGCCTCCTCTCCTGTCCGGGCCATCTCCACACTGTGACCCAGGTCCATGAGGATGGTGGAGAGGACCTCCAGGATGGCCTCCTCGTCGTCCATGATGAGGATCCTGGAAGCCCTGACTTGCCCCTCGCTCCCCACCGCCTCCGGTGCCGAAATGGCCGGAGCATTGCTGGTCGGGAGATAGATGTTGAATGACGTTCCCAACCCGGGCTCCGATTCCACGTCGATGAATCCCCCGTGGTTCTTGACGATGGACTGCACGGTCGACAGCCCCAGCCCGGTTCCGTTGTCCTTAGTGGTGAAGAAAGGGTCGAAGATCTTGCCCAGTACGTCGGCGGGGATCCCCGGTCCCTGATCGGTGATCTTTACCTTGATGAACCCTTGGCCCCCCTCCTTGTCGAGCGAGCGGAAGTACCTGTCGGAATTGGAGGCCTTGACGAAGATCTTGCCCCCCTCCGGCATCGCCTGCACCGCATTGATGATCAGGTTATTGATCACCTGCTCGATCTGGAAGCGGTCCGCACTTATCGGGCGGAGGTCTTCGGCGATGCGGTAATCGGCCCTCACATTGGTGCCGGTCAAGGTGAACTCGATGGTCTTCTGGAGGAGCTCCCCCAGGTCGGTCGGCTCCTTCACGGGCTTACCTCCCTTGGAGTATGTAAGGAGCTGCTGGGTGAGGTTCCTGGCGTTCAATGCAGATCGGACGGCCTCCTCCAGACGATACCTGCTTCGCTCTCCCGAGGGGATGTCCTTGGCCGCCACCTCGATGTTGCTGATTATTGACGTCAGCAGATTGTTGAAGTCATGGGCGATGCCCCCTGCCAAAACCCCCAGGGACTCCAACTTCTGCGTCTTATTGAGCTCCTGCTCCATCCGCAACTTCTCTGTGATATCATTGCCCACCGTCTGATACTCCACCATCTGGCCCTTGGAATCGAAGATGCCCCGGAGTCTCCACTCGGTGGTCCTGAGATCGTCCTGCCCCCGGAGGATCCTGAGCTTCACAGGGTCGCTGTCCGGAAGTCCAGGAGTGAGGCACCTCAGCGCCTCCCGGAATCTCAGGTTGTCTTCCTCGTCTACCGAAGGGAAGAAAGTGCTCCCTATCAGCTTCTCGTTGGGGATCCCGTAGAACTCGGAGAAAGCTTGGTTGGCGAAGGTTATGGTTCCCCCCCTCTGCCGGCGCACGATCAGCTCTTTCTGGCATTCCACGATGGCCTGGTATTCGGCCTCTTTCTTCCTCTTTTCCGTGATATCGATGCCGGCCGTCTGGACCTCGGTCAGCTCTCCGCTCTCGGAAAAGTGGACCTTCCCCTGCCAATGGATCCACATGTCTGACCCGTCGAGGAGGCTGACGACGTGTTCGAAGTGGAAGACCGGGGCTTCGGGAGTGGCCTTCTCTATCCGATCCCACAACGCCCTGTCGTCATCCTCGCTCAGCAGGTCACCGATCCTCGAATCGGCCATCTGCTTGGTGCTCCTCTCCGCGATCCTCTCGAAGACGGGGTTAAAGAATGTGATCTGGCCGTTCCTGTCGAAGGTCAGGATGGCCTCGGTCTGGTTCTCGATGATGGTCCTGTATCTCCGGTTGGTATCGGCCAGCTTCATCTGGAACTCAGCCTCGCGGAATTTTTTCTCTATCTGCCTGCTCAGCGTGACATCCTTGAGGACAAGCATCCGCCCAGTCTTCTTCATCCTCCCGTAATCGAAGACGCTCACCTTGGCCTCGAAGGTGCGATCATCGACATCCTTGAACTCCGTCTCCCCCTTCTCTTCCGGTTCCTTTAGAAAGTGATCCAGGGCGGGGAACCTTTCTAGGAGGATATCGGACTTCTGGAGGATGACATCCTTTCTTTCCCTGCGGAGGAGCTTCAGACCGCTGGTGTTGACGTCGTTTATCATACCCTCCGAGTCCAGGACGAAAATGGCATCCTTCATCAGGTCCAACATCTTCTTGCGGGCCACAGGCGCGATGTCGAACATACCGAAGACCAAGGCACTGATGTAGAAGGACAGGATTCCCAGAGTAAAGGTTAGGCCATCGACGGGCATGACCATCAGGTCCACTGTGAAGAACGCCATTATGTTCAAGGTGACGCACATGGCGGCACCAAGGTAGAACACGGCGAGCAAGATCCAGTTACCTGTCCTGTGCAATGTTCTGCTCAGATAGTACAGGAGCACGGCCCCCGAGGCGAAGCAGAAGATAGACCACACTATGTTCATGTACGAGAAATCCCACAGGAGGAAGGGGACCTCGTAGTCGGGCAGCGTAGATAGGTAGAAATTGGAGTTCCAGAGGTGTAGCCAGTTATCGGTGATGATAGAGAACGCGGCTAGAACTGGGACGATCAGAATGAGGGCCAGGTTCTTCCTCTCCAGGGGGTCGAAGCGGCCCGTGAACTCGCCCACGAAGAATATGAAGCCAGTGTAGACGACGACAAACATCAGGACGTTAAAATAGTAGAGAACCTGGAGGGTGCCTTGGTAGGGTAGGAACATCTGCAGAATGGCGCCGACCGATATCAGAGCGCAGGCCGGCAACATCACCAGTCCGGACCTTATCCGCAACGGTCGCCTATCGTAAAGGGCTATGAGGACGGCGAGGCAGGCGAAGGCGAAAATAACATAGATGATGCAAAGTATGAACGCCCACATGCTCAGGTCTTCCCCAATCCCTTTTTAGCCTGGGCATCGCGAGTCCCTTAGACAATATAAATAATATAATGCCTAGTCATCACGAATGATATCGGACTTAAAATATAAAGATAGCCTGATTGATTGAATATCGCACCTGGGTAGGACCCCCTTAACAATGAATGGAAGGATCAGCGATCACATTCTACATGCCACAGGCGGACGATCGTTGTCCGCCGGAAACCGGAGCAATCAGCTCACCAGGACGACGTCCACTTCCTGCCCCTCAAGCTCTTGCGGGAGCTCGCCCATCTCCCAACCTGGAGAGGTGGTCTCGCAATAGTAGTATCGAACGTTGTTGCTGCCCCGGACGTAGGTTCCCGTGGCATCATCGGACGCCACCCCCACCGCCGCATGGCCAGGGAACAGAAGTATCGATGCATCATAACCCATGGCCTCGGAGATCGAGGAGAACAGGAAGGAGGTGTCCTCGCAGTCGCCGGTCTCGTCATAGAGGGTCTCCACCGGGAACCGCCAGTACTCATCAGCATCCATGGACGCGTTGTCATAAGAATATTTCATGGTCTGGCAGAAGCGGAGCACGAAATTGATGGTCTCCACCTCGGTGTAACCCCGGCTGTTGGCCATTTGCCTCAGTTTGTTCGCGACGTCAATGACAATGGGGTCGTTCGAAGTGACGAACTGCTGCACATCGCTGCTCTCGTAGCCGTAATAGTAGTAACGGGCCACATCGCTGTTGCGATAGGCGGCGTAGGACCTGGGCGGGATCGAGACCTGGAGCGTGTGTGCCGTGCTCTTGTACGTCCATGTGTAGATGTGGTTAGGATCTATCGTGACCAGCTGGATGTCGAAGGACAGGGCCGCGTCATTATCGTCCTTGGACCCGGAACCGTCCAGGGAACCGTCGGCACGCCCATTGACGTCATTGCCGATCCAGGTGCGGTTGACGATGTCGTAGACGATCGACAGGGTGCGTCCCGCAGAGGTACGCCCATTGATGTCCAGCACATCATCCTCCAGAATATCCTCGTCGAACATGGTCAGCTCGATGTAGGTGTACCGCCGGTTATCGTCGACGTTGAACCGGAAGGACTCACTTATGGTGATCTCTCTTCCGATGTGGCAACTCCAAGGCTCGCCCAAGTTATCTATGCGGTTCTGCAGCACGCCGTTGATCTTCAAGTAGAAGTACACATCCCCATTCTCGGCCAGATAGTCCACCTCATCGAGGATCACTACGCTGGAGATGTTGAACATGAACCCCATGTCGGCATTAGGGTAAAGGTCGACGTTGTCCCCATAGCCGTCCTCGTCCGTGTCCGCGGTGGGAGGGTCCGAGTTGTCCCCTATGCCGTTGCTGTTGTCGTCCTTCCATTCGTTCTTATCGTAAGGGAAGGCATCCACGGGATCATCGTACCCATCCCCATCGCTGTCCTTGAAGGGGGACAGGTCAGCATTGTCGCCTATTCCATCACCGTCGCTGTCCGACCACTCCGATGCGTCCTTGGGGAATGCGTCCTGGGAATCGGGATGTCCGTCACCATCCTCGTCCCTGCTGGGAAGGCTGGTCAAGGCCCATGCGGCTATAAGGCTGAAAATGATGATGGTCGCCACGACCCAGACCACCAGCATGCTCCTGTCATTCATCGAGACCCCTATCGAACCTGCCGATATGATGCACCCCATGATAGATGAAACTGATTCCCGGATGCTGCCGCGAGCTATGGGCCGAACGAAACCTCAGCTCACCTGAGCTATGTCCGCGGCCCCGTACTGGTCAGGGATATCGCCGATGGCCCAACCTTCAGCGGTGGTCTCGCAGTAGTAATACTTGTTCCCCTCATAGCTGTAGTAGCTCCCATAAACGCCGGAGCATTCGACCCCCACTGCCGCATGGGAATCGAAGATCAGGATGACCGCATCGAACCCCATCGACTCCATCAAAGAGGCGAAGAGGAAGGACTTGTCCTCGCAATCGCCTTGATTGTCGTAGAGGGTCTCCACCGGAAACCGCCAATATTCGTCCAGGGACACGCTGGCCTCATCCTCTACGTACGGTATGGACTGTACGAATGATAGTACGAAGTTGATCTTGGCCTCATCGTCCAATCCCAGTGCCATGGACCGGTTGTAGAGCATGGAGGATATGTTGGTGACTATGGTCTCGTCGGTCGTCACATACCGTTTGCTCAACTCCACGGCATCGTTGATGTTGAGCGCATACCTCCTGATGGAGTCCCGCTCATACTCCAGATAGAGGTCGGTGGGTATGTCCACCTTCAGCCTGAAGGTGTCACCGCCGTAGTGCCAGACGAAGTTAGACTCCCCTGAGCCCATTGTGGTGTTGGAGCCGGTCATATTCAGGATGTTAACCATCATCATGGATAGGATGAGCACGGCCACCACCAACAGCACGGCCACCACGACGATGCCCCTTCTGCTCTGACGCTGCGGCATCGGGGTCGGGTTCACCGGCACCCTCATGCTGGAGCCGCATCGGGCACAGTAGTTGCTTCCCGAGGGGTTCAGGATACCGCACCCCGGGCAAACGCTCACCGGCGTGGGCTCGAACCTGGGCACCAGCGGGATCGCTCCGCACATGGGGCAATATTTGTAGGAGCTGCTCACGACGTTACCGCATCGAGAGCAGGTCACGATCCCGGGCTGCACGACCACGACATCATCGATTGCACTCATCAATATTTGACCTTGGCGATTCAATTGTTGGTATGAATGATGTTGTCATTATAGATATATGGAACAGGTGACCATCTGCAAGGGGGGCGCTCCTTATTAATAACCAGCATCTTTGGTCCCCAGGGTATCAGATGCAATACCTATTTCCTTAACCTTATAAATATCCTCAGGTTTTTGCATGGCGAAGTCTGTGGTGCCGGATGTATCGTGTCCTCTATGTCGATGATGAATGTGGCCTCCTTGAGATAGCGCAGGTGTTCCTGGAGATGTCCGGGGACCTTAAGGTGGACACGGCCCTCTCGGCCCATGAGGCCGAGGGGCGGATGGAGGAGGAGCGGTACGATGCCATCATATCAGATTACCAGATGCCCGAGATGAACGGCATCGAGCTTCTCAAGCGGGTTCGTGATGCGTACAAGGACCTTCCGTTCATACTCTTCACCGGCAAGGGCCGCGAGGAGGTCGTCATCGAGGCGCTGAACAACGGCGTCACATTCTACGTCCAGAAGGGAGGGGACCCCATCTCCCAGTTCAAGGAGCTGGAGCATAAGGTGAAGAACGCCATCGTGGGCCACAAGACCGAGATGGCCCTCAAGAAGAGCGAGGTCAGGTTCCGCTCCCTGATCGAGAACGCCCCTGTGGCCATCGCCATCCTGCAGGATGGTGTCATCACGTACGCTAACCCCCTGCACCGAGAGATCTTCGGCTACACCAGGCCGGAGGAGTACACCGGCCTCTCACTATGCGATTTCATCACCTCCCCCGATAGGGGAATGAAGGCATGGAGACCTCCTCAAGGCATGGATCGTGGTTCCCTGCCCTTCGAGGTCGAGTTCCTGGGATGGCGAAGGGATGGGACCCAGTTCCCCATACAGGTCACGGCGGCGCAGGTCACCATCTCCGATGCGCCCGCGGTCCTGACCTTCATCACCGACATCACAGAGCGCAAGAAGACCGACGAGGAGCTCCGGGGGACCATGGGGCAGCTGTCCATGGCCATAGACATGGCCGGCCTGGCCTCGTGGGAGTTCGATCCCATGACCGGTACGTTCCTCTTCAACGACCGGTTCTACAAGCTCTATTCCACGGACGCGGGGAGGGAGGGCGGCTACCGCATGGCCGCCAAGGATTATGTCGAGACGTTCGTGCCTCCTGAGGAGGTGCCCCGTCTTGTCGAGGTCATGAGCGCCGTTAGTCAGCCCGAATATGGCCAGGATTTCCTGCAAATAGAGCACAGCATCATCCGCCGGGACGGAGAGAAACGACACATCATCGTTAGGTCCATCTCCGTGAAGGACGAGAACGGAAAGAGGTCCATGGGCTTCGGCGTAACCCAGGACATAACCGAGATCAAGCGGGCGGAGGAGAGGCTAAGGAGCACGATGGGGCAGCTGTCCATGGCCCTGGACATGGCCACCCTGGCGTCCTGGGAGCTGGACCTTGATACCTCCACCTTCACCTTCAACGACCAGTTCTACCGGATCTACGCCACCGATGCCCAAAGGGAGGGCGGATATCAAATGTCCTCCATAGAGTACTTCCATAGGTTCGTCTACCCTGAGGACTATGATCTCGTCAGGGTGAACTCCCGTAACAGCATGCTCTCTACACCCCCCATCGGTTACTTTCAGTTCGAGCACCGCATCCTGCGGCGCGATGGCGAGGTGCGCCGCATCCTCGTGCGGTCCGCTAACTGGCAGAGCGAGGACGGCAAGCACAGGAGGATCTTCGGGATCAACCAGGACATCACCGAGATGAGGAATGCCGAGGAGGAGGTGCGCAGGTCCCGCCAGAAGCTTGATCTCTTGAGCGATCTGACCCATCATGACATCAAGAACCAGATCCTCATACAGACCTCGACATTGGAGCTGATGAGGTCCACCATCACCGACCCTGAGCAGCTGAAGAGGATCGGCCGCTTGGAGCGTTCGGTGAACATCGTCCAGGAACAGATGGACTTCACCTCTGTCTATCAGCGCATGGGCACAGCCCTGCCGCAGTGGCAGCCTATAGAGGAGATCGTTAGGTGCGTGCAGGAGCAACGGCCGGCAAAGGCCCTGTTCATTGGCAAGGGGATAGCCGGTCTGCAGGTCCTGGCGGACCCCATGCTGATCCGTGTCTTCCACAATCTGGTGGAGGACAGCCTACTGTACGGAGGCGGCCCCATGACCATCACCGTCGATTGCATGGAGAGGGACGGGGGTATCGTCCTATCATATGAGGACGACGGGGTAGGCATACCCCATGAGGAGAAGCAAGAGCTGTTCACCAAGGGGTTCGGGAAAGGGACCGGTCTGGGCCTGTTCCTCTCCAAGGAGATCCTGGCGATCACTGGCATCACCATCAGGGAGACGGGAGAGCCCGGGCGAGGGGTGAGGTTCGAGATGTTCGTCCCCGATGGGAAGTTCAAGTACGTGAACGTTCCCGGAACCCTCTCCAAGCTCGGCCAAGAGGAGCCATCAAAGGTCTGGTAACATAGAGAACGATATGTAGCATGCTCACTTTTTTTCACTATCTAGATAAATGACCAACCCATTGTATCGCTGGATGTACCGGGTCCTCTATGTCGATGACGAGGCGGGGCTCCTGGATGTGGGGAAGTCATTTCTGGAACGCTCAGGGGACCTGCATGTGGACACCGCCCTCTCCGCTCTGGACGTGGGGAGGCTGATGAGGGAGAACTCGTACGAGGCCATAATCTCTGATTACCAGATGCCGGAGATGAACGGCATCGAGCTCCTCAAGAGCGTGCGGGCCATGGATACAAGCATCCCCTTCATCCTCTTCACCGGCAAGGGCCGCGAGGAGGTCGTGATCGAGGCGCTGAACTACGGAGTCACCTTCTACGTTCAGAAGGGCGGGGACCCCGTCTCCCAGTTCATGGAGCTGGAGCACAAGGTGAAGAAGGCGGTCATCGGTCACCGTAATGAGCTCGACCTTCGGAGGAGCGAGGAGCGTTTTCGCTCCATCATCGAGGACGCCCCCGTCGCCATCATGATGATCCAGGAGGGCCTCGTCTCCTATGCCAACCGCCGGCACCTGGACCTGTTCGGCTACGACGATGCCAATGATATCGGGGAGCGCCCGGTTGAGGACATGATCGCACAGTCCGGCCGGCCCCAGGACGCGGACCTGATGACGCGTCCAGGGCATCGGCCGTACCGGAGGCCGGAGACCGAGTTCATCGGAGTACGCAAGAACGGCACCCGTTTCCCCGTTCACGTGGCCTTCACCCAGGTGGACCTCCCCGACGGCAAGGGCGTCTTGGCCTACGTTACCGATATGACCGATCATGTGAGGTCGGAGGATGCGCTGCGTCGAAGCGAGAGCAAGTTCCGCGCCGTCTTCAACGAGGCGGCGGTGGGGATCGCCATCACTGACCGCAATGGTGCGCCCAAGGAGTTCAACGATGAGCTGGTGAGGTTCTTCGGGCACTCCCGCTCGGAGCTGAGCCAAATGTCCCTTTTCGATCTCGCCCATCCCGATGACCTCGAGGTGGGGATGGACCTCCGGGAGGAGTACCTGGCAGGCAGGAGGAGTACCTATGATGTGGAGAAGAGGTACATCCGCAAGGACGGCCATATCGTCTGGGGACACATAACCGTAGCCTCCCTGGAGGAAGCGGAGGAGGACGAGCCCCAGGACATGGTACTCTTCCGTGACATCACAGCTCGGAAGAGGGTGGAGGAAGAGCTGAGGGCCACCATGGCCCATCTGTCTATGGCCATGGACATGGCGGACATCGCATCCTGGGAGTACGACGTGAGGACCAGGACCTACACCTTCAACGATCGCTTCTACAAGCTATTAGCCACCGATGCCCAAAGGGAGGGTGGCTACCATATGCTGGCGGAGACCTACATCCGAGAGTTCGTGCATCCTGACGACCTTCCGCGGGTGCAGGAGAACTTCCGCACCAAGACCTTCTCCTCCTCCTATTACGATGACTACCGGGAACTGGAGCACCGCATAATACGTCGAGACGGGGAGGTGCGGCACATCCTCATCTGCGCCTACTCCTTCAGGGACCAGAGGGGAGCAAGGGTCAGGGATTTCGGTGTCAACCAGGACATCACCCGGTACAAGCAGGCCGAGATAAGATACCTGAAGGCGAGGCAGAAGCTGGACCTCCTGGGAAGCATCACCCGCCATGATATCAAGAACCAGCTCCAGATCCAGAGCGCGAACCTGGAGCTGGCCATGATGAGGACGGAGGACCCCGCGGTCCTGGAGCGGCTCAAGAAGGTCGAGGGGTCGATACACAACGTGAGCAGGCAGATTGACTTCACCAAGGACTATGAGAGGATGGGTTCCACGGTCCCTCATTGGCAATCGATGGAGGACATCGTGCAGGAACTCCCCAAGCTGGACGGCACCGGGACCATCGAGGTAGGCCCCGGCCTGAAAGGTTTGAGCGTCCTGGCGGACCCCATGCTGGCCATGGTCTTCCGCAACCTTGTGGACAACAGCGTGAAGTACTCTGGCCGTAAGGACTCTCTACGCATCGTCCTAGACGCCAGGAGAGAAGGTAGCGACATGCTGCTCACGTTCCAGGACAATGGAGTAGGGATATCTCAGGAGGACCGGGAGAGGCTCTTCACCAAAGGCTTCGGCAAGGGGACCGGTCTGGGCCTGTTCCTCTCCAAGGAGATCCTGGCGATCACCGGAATACTCATACAGGAGGTCGGGGAGGACGGGAACGGGGCCACCTTTCAGCTCACCATACATCACGGCTCGTACAGGCGCGCGTGAAGTAGGCTGTGTACGTTAACGCAGATAACACGGCGGTAGCTGGACTTGTTCGGTGAGCGGACAGTGAGGACGGCCGGGCCGATCAAGGGCGCAGATCGCCGCATCTGGGAAGAGCCCGGGGGAGTTGGAGCGTTATGAAGCATGAGTCTGTCGCAACGCTAGATCATCGAACTTGGCCATGTGCTTAACTGGGCCAGGATGCCAACTCTCGTAAGTATTATCTAAAAAAAGTGCGTTGATGGCACGAGGGATGGGAAACGCGGATCGATAAGGTTCTAGGGAGCTTAGTGCTCACGATTTTACTATTAACGACGACCGTGGCGTTCGTGACGCCATCTGTACAAGGCGCTTGGCCGGACTTTGTGACTCTGGACGAGACCTCGCCGCAGGAGGTCTTTCCCGGGGAGTCCGTGCCCTGTCAGTACACCATGGTCATAGCGCCTGGCTCTGAGATATCGTCCCTGAACATAACCCAGGTGACAGTGTTCTATGCTGATTGGGGCTACACCGGCGTGCTGTTCTCTGGCATCCTGGAGATAAAAACGTTCCCTTACACCCGGACCTTCAACCATACCGTGGACATCCCCTCCGACCTGGCGCCAGGACCTCATAGCGGCACCGTGAGGGTCACGGGAAGCACGGAGGGCGACCCCTACGAGCTTACCCCCAGCCTTGATTTCACGTTCGTCTGCGCCAGCGCAGCCTTGGACGTAAACGTGACCTCCAGCGTCTCCACGGCCCAGGCGCCGGTGGATGTCGCCCTCACGGCCGACGTCACGGGTGGCACCGCACCTTACACTTACGAGTGGGACTTTGACGATGGTACCACCGGCACCGGAAGCTCGGTCAACCATGTCTACGCCAAGGCGGGCACCTATTCTCCAGAGGTCATCATTACCGATAACTACGGCCGAACGGTCACCAATACCAGCGCCGGTATTGTGATCACCCCGGCGTTCCAGGTGAACATCACCGCCTCCACCACCGCAGGCACCGTGCCCCTGAACATCACCTTCAGTGCCACACCCCGGTACGGAGTATCTCCGTACACGTACCTATGGCAGTTCGGTGACGGGTCCACCAGCAACGAGGAGTCGCCCTTTCATGAGTACACGGACCCTGCCACCTACAACGTGAAACTGAACGTCACCGACAGCGAGGGCCGGACGACCACCTCCCCCAACCTGAGGATCGTGGCGTCCATGACCCTGGACCTTAAGACCAGCATCTCCTCTTCCGTCTCCTACGGCATGGGTCCGCTGGATGTTAGCTTCTACAGCGTTGTGGAGAACGCCACAGGAACGATCTCATACAACTGGACGTTCGGCGACGGGGCTTACAGCGAGGAGGAGGAACCTGTGCATAACTACTCCGAACCGGGGATCTACACCGTGCACCTGAAGGTGTCCGACTCCTCCATGAAGGAGGCGACGTCGCAGGACATCGAGATCACGGTGACCTCGGAGGACGGACTTGAGGTCATCATCCAGCAGGGATCCAGCACTGGGCCTGCCCCCCTGACCGTGCCCTTCACCAGCTCGGTCTCCAGTGGCACGGGGCCATACTTCTACCATTGGAACTTCGATGACGGGTCCACCAGCACCATGAGGGATGTGAACCATACCTACGACAATCCCGGCTCCTATTCTGTAACCCTTACCGTGACCGACTCCTCGTCCCGGGTCTCCATCTCCAACGAGCTCACGGTGGTGGTGGGGGATGCGCAATGGGCCCCGTTCTCCTCCGAGACGTGGATATGGGTAGGCTGGGGCGTTTCCATACTGGCCGTGGGATTGGCGGTCTACCTGCTCATCAGGTTCAAGTGGTGAGGATGCGTTAGCGTCTCCAGGCATCGGGCTAGGTCACGATGGACCCCCGGTGCCACCTGAGGGCGTGCGATGAGCGGCAAGAAGGGCCTGGTGGTTGTGACCGATATCGGCGAGTATGTCGATCAGCACTGCTGCGAGCGCAGCTTCAAGCTGAGGCTGGACAAGTCCGAGATCGCCCGCCGCTTTCCTTTCTACGGCCGGGTGCGCGGCCCCCTGAATCCCATCCTGGCCGTCCGCGGGACGGAGAGGGAGGAGGAACTGGAGCGATCCCTGCGGAAAAGGGTCCGCCTGCTGAACCCTTGCCCCCCGGAAGGGGAGTGCCGGATCCCCTGGCAAAGTTTCCTTGACTCCCTGAGGGCAACGGCGCCCGGCTCCGAGGTCTTCGCCCGGGAGGTGGAGATGGAGGGCGAGGTTGGTGATTTCATCCTATCCGGAAGGATGGACTTCCTCATCCTGGGATGGCGGGACGGTCTGCCCGTCCTGCGCATCGTAGAGTGCAAGGCCAGCCGCAGGGACAAGACATACCACCGCGTCCAGCTGGGAGCGTACAGGCTGATGGTGGGGGATCACCTCGAACAACATGGGCTGGAGGTGGGCGGAGCTCACTATGCCGACGTGGTCCTGGAGTCGGTGGTCGCCCGCATAGATCCCGAGACCAACGTGGTCCAGGACGCTCTGGGGCTGAACTCGCTGGACCTGGAGGAGGAGATGGGGGACCTTCGCAACCTTCTTTCTGAGAGCGGTCCCCTGGCCCGCATCGCACGAACCGATCTGGAGGACCTCAGCTACCGCCTCGACGCCAAGTGCGGAGCCTGTGTGCACTGCCCCATCTGTATGCCCGACAGCGCCCGCCGGAGGCGCCTGGAGCTGCTGGGCATAGATCCCTCGGAGGTCCGCATGCTTCGTCAGGCAGGCATCGCCACCATCGATGACCTGGCCGACCTCGATCAAAAGGGAGAAAGCGCGGCCGTGCTCCGGCGCACCATCGGTTTCAGTTCCGACCTTGGAAACCTCATCGTGCGCGCCAGGGCCCGGCGGTCCAACATGTCCGGCAACCAGCAGGGTGACTTCGGAGTCATGTCGATGGGGCACCCTGGACCAGGCCTTCTCCCCGCACATGTGAGCCCGGAGGGAGAGCGTATGGTGCGGGTCTTCCTGGACGTGGAGTACGATTACATCGAGGACCGCCTGGTGGGACTGGCCGCCCACGTCACCGACAGTGAGCGGTCCCTTCTGACCCCCATTGACGGTGACCGCACCCCCGACCCCCAGCTCAAGGAGGTCATAGGCAAGGAGGAGGACGGGCCGGCCATGAGGTCTCAGGAGGTCGTCCGTCTGGTCATGAGCGCCTGGACCGGCGATGTAGGCGAGGACGACAGGGCCGAGAGGGAGATGATCAGTGGCTTCTTCGATGAGCTGGTCGACGCCATCGTGCGGGCCGGCGGTAGCGGATGGAGGCCCATGCACCTCTACACCTGGTCCCAGGGCGACATGGGGCACCTTATCGACGCTTGCAACCGCTGCGGTGGCCCGTTGCTGCATCATCTCACTGAGCTTCTGGGATGCCGGGCGGAGTGCCGTGCGGACCTGGAGCAGACGATCTACACTCCCCTGGTGGACGAGATCAGGCACAAGTTCACGGTGGGATATACCGGCCTCAGCCCGGTCATCGCCACCTCCGCGCGCTGGTTCGGCTCCTCGCGCTTCCATTGGACGAGAACGGTCAACGGAAGGGCCACGGACCTTTCGTATGTGATGCGTCGGGACATCTTCGACTTCCGCACGGCACTGGCCATGGACCCTGAGGGGGAGTGGTGCGACCGCGATGCCCCGGGGGCTCAGAGCGGCTTCTTCGAGGTCCGCACCTACTACAGCTCCGACGTCAACGCCCCCTACTGGTATGCGATGTGGGATGCCCTGCCGCGGAGGGTGGGGAAGGACAACCTGCTGCCCCGGGCCCTGGAGGACTACCGTCGCGGGGGGACCGCGCCCACGATCTCCGCTTTCCTCCTGGCCAAGTGCCAGGCGCTCCGATGGATCGAGGAGAGAATGTACACGAACAACCACATCGAGAAGCCCCCTATCCCGCTGGGGGAGCTGAGGCATATCGGAACACACTTCACCTCCCGATACGACATCGTCGAGGCCAGCCTGGACTTCCTGAGACTGGACCATCACGTGAAAAGGGCGGCATGGCTCATCGACTCCCTCAGGTCGCCGTCCGCGCGAGTGGCCGACGGCTCCGCCCTTCCACTCCGGGGGCTGTTCAGGTACGAGGAGCATGACCAGGAACATGTGGGCGGGGAGGTGGACCTGGAGCTCTTCGGCCTCGATCCCCAGACCTACTTTGCCTCCTGTACCCTGGACGAGGGCAGCTTCGTGCGCCTCGCTCCATACTCCGGGAACGTGGAGAGGAGCCAGACCATCAGGGAGCTCCTCAGCCTAGGGGTCACCGCCACGGTGAAGGTGCTAGACCGCGAGAGGGGGGCCTTCCAGGCGGCCATCGTCAGGAGCGGCCGGTCCGATCCCGTCAGAGGCCGGTACATTCTCCCCTCCTTCGGCAGGGACCTGAAGGATGGCGACCTGGTGCTGGTTGGAGAGAGCCTGTCAAACTACGCCAGGGCCCGGGTCGATGCCTGGCTCAACGATCACGGCGCTTCGCCCATAGTCCGCTGGTTCGATCCCCAGGGGCCCACCGTGCCTGTGAGGGAGAGGATGAACGATACCACTCTCGCTGGGTTGCAGACGGTGCTCGCCACCATGGACCTGAACGGACATGGTCTGGACGAGGTGCAACTGCGCTCGTGCATGGACGGCCTCGAATGCACCGTGCAGCTCCTCTTGGGGCCGCCGGGTACCGGCAAGACTAACACCGCCGCCGCGGCCGTGCTCGCCCGCCTCGCCGCCAGGCCTAGGAGGAAGCTGTTCCTGCTCTCGGCCAACACCCACACGGCCGTTGACGAGCTCACTGCACGCATCCGTGATACATCCCCGCGCTTCCTACGGGAGGCGGACCTGACAGGTCTAGAGCACCTGCCCCACAGGGTCCTGCGCCTGGTCAGCAGGGACACACTGCCGAAGGAGGGGGAGGTGGGGACCTGGGATGACATGAAGGTCCGCGAAGAGATGGAGAGGGGGGATGTGGTCCTCTGCGGCACGGTGGGAGAGCTGCTGAAGATGGCGGAACGTTTCCAGCGCTCAAGCCCGATGTGTGCCGACGGCCTCATGATCGATGAGGCCAGCATGATGGTGTTCCCCGACTTCCTGGCCCTGGCGACGCTGTTGGCGGAGGACGGAGAGATAATGCTGGTGGGGGATCATAAGCAGCTCTCACCTATCACCTCTCACGACTGGGAGGAGGAGAGCAGGGAGCAGGTGACAGCCCTGGCCCCTCATCATAGCTGCTATCAGGCGGTCAGCGGCTTGAGCAACAGGACGCCTCCGGGAGCGATAGGGAAGTCGGCTCTCACGGTCACCTATCGCCTCACCCCCGAGCTCACCCACCTCATCTCCGGCGTCTATGCGTTGGAAGGTGTGAAGCTGAGGTCGAGGAAGCAACAGGAGATCAAGAACGCAGAGATATCCTCCCTGTCAGACCTGTGGCACGAGAAGGGCGTGTACCTGGTGGTACACGATGAGTCCTGCTCGCGGAAGAGCAACCTGTTCGAAGCCCGGCTTATCCACGATATCATGGATGCTTGGAGGGTGGAGGAGCACGAGGTGCCCCCCGGCACCGTGTCCGTCATCACGCCCCATCGCGCCCAACGGGGCCTTCTCCGGAGCATGCTGGAAAAGGACTTCAGGTATCACCTCAAGCTCATCGACACCGTGGAAAGGCTTCAAGGCGGGGAGTGTGAGACCATAATCGTCTCCGGGACCCAGAGCGATGCCGGGGCCATAACCGGCAGCGCCGAGTTCATCCTCGATCTGAACCGCACCAACGTCATTTTCTCCCGGGCCCGGGAGAGGCTCATCGTGGTATGCTCCCGCAGCTTGCTGGATAGCATGCCCGCGGACGTCGACGACTACGCCTCATCCTACCTGTGGAAGCACCTGCGCTCAGTGTGTGACACCACCGTGCTGAGGGTGCCGGGCTATGAGCATAAGGTCGAGGTAAGGGTCCCCGGAAGGTTCTGGAACTGATCCAAGTGCAGGCCCGAGAGGAACGCGAGGAGCCCTAGCGGACGGGGCCCGCACCGTCCCCTTCTTGACCGAGGGCACCGGTGGCATGCCTGACGATCATCGTGGCCACGTAATCGTAGCCCTTGGGCCCTGGGGTCTCGTCCGGCTCCCGGTCGAAGCCCACGCCCAAACCCTGATGGGCCGCCGCCAGCCACATGTGGCATAGGGCGATCCCCGCACTAACCTGGTTCATCCGCTCCATTAAGGACGAATGGATGACGTAGGTGTTGATGGAACCGTTCTCCCCGGAGGTGAAGAACCATGGCTGCTTGTTCATCGCCGATGGCGCCAGCCTCGCTGCCTCGAGGATGTCCTCATGGCCGCCGATCTCGGTGATCTCGGAGAGCGGCCGACGGTCGAACTCGGTCGCGGCCCGTCTCCGCTCATCCTTGAGAGGTATGCCGAAGGCGAGGATGATCACCGGCTCCAGGTCGGACCCATCCCGTGAGCTCCGCGTCAGCCGCGGACCTCCCTGCCAGCAGGCACCCAGGCCTATGGAGACCAGGTGTAGGTCCACCTGCTGCAGCATGAACCCCACGTTAACGGCGCCTCCCTCCTTTCTCTCGGAGAACGCTACCAAGTAGTGAGGGGCCTTGACCTTGAACAGGCCTTTCACATCCTCGGGTCCCACGATCCTGAAGTCCGTGCGAATCTCTGGGAACAGCGGCCTCAGCTCGGAGGTGAACGTCTTTAATCTGGCCAGAACCCCCTCCTTAAGTTCCACGTCCTCGAACCTGCGTACGGACCGGCGCTCAAAGATCGCGCGATAAAGCTCCTCTTGCATTGCCGCACCTCTATCTGCCATGGCTCGGGCCTTATTTAGAACGAACGGAACATCATGTAGGCTCCGGCAGCCCCAGACCCTTACCCGGGGCATTCGCTTCAGGAGGGCGAGCACCTACTCGCCGCGGTCCCCGTCCATCATCACCGGTCAATTGCCATCCCGAAACATATTTTAATTAAAATAGTTTTATACTAATTCTCGGGAGGTAGGGAACGGTCCTGGACCCGTCATCGGACGGTTCCATGATGAACCTGGAGCTCCGTTCCGTCCCTTTCGGAGACTGGCAGGGTGGAAGGGGAAGTTGATGGAGAAGCTGGGATAATCGATGGAGGCGGAGACCAGATTACTACTGGACATCACCTTCCTAACGGCGGTGGCCGGCATATGCTCCATAGTCCTGGTGAAGCTGAAGATGCCCACCATAATAGGCTATCTGGTTGCTGGCATCGTCCTCGGCCCCTCCATCTTCCCTGAGATAACGGTGCAGGACTCCACCGTGTTCTTCCTCTCGAACCTGGGCATCGTGCTACTGATGTTCTACATCGGGATGGAGCTGAACCTCAGGGAGATGAGGAGGATAGGCTCCTTCACCATCATCGTGGTCACCATGGAGATGACCATGATGGTGATGGTCGGTTACCTTGTGGGTATGATGCTGGGCCTCGGTCCGGTGACCTCCATCTTCCTGGGAGCTATCATTTCCGGCACCAGTACCGCCGTGGTGGTGGGCGTCCTCCACAGCTTGAAGATGATGGGAACCCAGGTGGCCAAGGCTGCCATTGGGATCACTGTGCTGGAGGACATAGGGCAGGTGATGATCCTAACCCTCGCCGCCCCCCTCCTCAACGGGGAGTCACCCACCATCCAGTCCACCATCGGCATGGTAGCTCTGATCGTACTCTTCGTCTCCATCATCATCGTCCTCGGCGCCCTCTGCATACCCAGGCTCCTAGATTGGGTTGGGAACAAGTACTCAGGGGAGACCCTACTCCTGTTCGCCATCGCCCTGTGCTTCACTTCGGCGCTCATCTCCAGCAGCATCGGGCTGTCCATCGCTATCGGGGCCTTCGTCATGGGCCTGATCGTTTCCCAGTCCTCGTTCGTCACCATCATCAAGTCCAAGGTGGAGCCAATGAAGGAGCTGTTCATGGCCGTCTTCTTCATCTCCATAGGCCTTCAGATCGACCCCGTCCTGATCACTGGCGGTCTGCTGATGGCCCTCGCCATCGCCATCATTTTCATCATCGGCAAGGTCATCAGCGTCAGTGTGGCCTGCTACATCAACAACATGAAGATGCGGTCCAGTTTCCAGGTGGCGGTAAGCCTGGTGGCCATGGGAGAGTTCGCGTTCATAATCACCCAACTGGCCGTGGAGGCGGGACAGGTGGACCGGCAGTTCTACTCCATCATCATCGGCGCGGCATTGATCACCATGGTGGTCATGCCTGTTCTGTCCAAGAACTCCATGCGCATCTACGACCGGATCGACAAGCTCATCCCCGCTTCCCTATCTTACAGTTTCAACAAGGTCAGCACGTTCAGGATGGACGTTAGCGACCGCTTCGAGGCCATTCCCGAGGCCCGCAAGAAGGCCCGTACAGAGATGGTGCTCATAGCGATCGACCTGGTGGTGATGATCTCATTGATGCTGGTCATAAACATCTTCGCCGAGGAGGCAGAAGGGTTCCTGGCCGTGATCGACGGCAACGTCATCCCCATGTTCCTCACTTTCACCACCGTATTGCTCCTCATCACCCCAGTAGTGCTCAACACCCTCCTGAGCATAGGGCGAATGGCCGATGCCATAACCGGAGGAGGTCCCGGCGCGGTGAACGGTGAACAGTACAAGGGGACTCCCCGTTACCGGATGGTCCGCAACTTTGGCTACGGGTTCTTGATAATCACGCTAGCATTCCTCTTCCTCCCCCTGCTGGCCGCGGTCGGCGGAGGTTACTTCCTTGGCCTCATCCTCATTATAAGCGCCTGGATCATGGTACTGTATCTTACATGGAAGAGCTACATTAGGTTCTCAGAAGGATTGAAGAGCAGGCTTGAACGCGGCATGGTTTGATCATACCACGAACGTTCGTCCGTCCCCCCCCCGACTCTCCGTTCGCTTTATGGCCATTGTTTGAAAAGGTGCACCTCCATTCGGCTATCATGATGGAAGCATCAATCGTCGTCCGACCTCCGGACACCTGGGTCTCGTCGCTGGGGACAAGCGGTGACAAGAGCGTCCAGTTCCGCACCTGCCTCCCCTATGGCAGCAAGGGCGGTCGCGGCCTGATCGAGTTCGATGACGATGAAGACAATGAAGGCCTGATAGAGAAGATAAGAACACATCCGTCGGTGGATAGGGTGGAGGTACACCGGACCGATGACGGCCGCATCTCCGCCTCAGTGATCAACCACAGCTGCTGTGCAAGCCAGGCCCTGGCGGCCTCGGACTGCTTCTTGATGTCCGCGTACAGCATGGGTGAGGGGAAGGTGCGATGGAAGCTGGTCACCGGTATGGAGGGCTCTCTCCTCTCCCTGGTCAAGTCCCTGAGGGATGCCGGGTGCGAGACGGAGGTGGAGTGGATAAGGGCGATACGCGAGTCCAACCTGCTCACCAAACGACAGGAGGAAGTGCTCAGGACAGCGGTCAAGGAGGGATACTACGAGATACCTAAGCGGATCTATCTGGAAGGACTGGCCAAGAAGATGAAAGTGCGCCCGTCCACACTGGGGGAGATCTTGAAAAGGGCCGAGAAGGCGATAATCGAGGACTACCTGGAGAACCGGTAGGCCGAACATATTCGGAACAAGTCTAATACCCCTCAGTTCCCTTGTGAATGGTATAGCCGATGCATGCGCCTGCAGCAGGCCACTCTCATCGGGATGAGGTGAATCGATGATCATTGTAGCCATACCGACGCAGGGGAATAAGGGTCTGGAAGATAGGCTGTTCGAGCACTTTGGGAAGGCGCCCACCTACACCATCGCCAACCTGGAGAGCGGGCACCTCACGGTGATCGACAACACCAGCGATCACATGGGTGGGAGGCTCACACCCCCGGAACTGCTGAAGGGGATCGGAGCGGACACAATAATCGTCCACCATCTGGGCTCCAAGGCCGCGGTGCAGTGCCAGGAGCTAGGCATCAGGGTGCTGTCCGGTGCCGAAGGAAGCGTTCGCAACGTTCTCGAGCAGCTCCGTGAAGGCTCCCTGAAGGCGGCCTCGCTCGAGACCATAGGCATCCAGAACGACGGCTAGGCCGCTTGCCGTCACGCTTGTCACTTCCGGCGCTCGCTGGGAATACCCGTGCCCGATCG
Organism: Methanomassiliicoccus sp.; assembly: GCA_012719175.1. Classification (NCBI taxonomy): domain Archaea; kingdom Methanobacteriati; phylum Thermoplasmatota; class Thermoplasmata; order Methanomassiliicoccales; family Methanomassiliicoccaceae; genus Methanomassiliicoccus; species Methanomassiliicoccus sp. The sequence continues at coordinate 19,444 of JAAYAX010000015.1, read as the reverse complement.
AGAGATCACTGTTTGGCCTTCGCGGTCCCCGGGCTTTCCAGGCACCCAGTGTAGCTCGCTCCCTTGGTCTCGATCAGCTTTCCCGATAGACATTTCTGTATCGCCTCAGAGATGTTGCCGGAGCAGCCTGCATGGACGACAACATTTCCCGCCTCGAGCGCTCGAGCCGCGGCCGGACCGATGTTGCCAGTAACAAGAATAGTGATCTTCTCCTTCAGGAGGATCTTGGCAGCCTCCTCCCCCGCTGCCGACCCGAGGCCTTTGGCGCTGTTCTTCACGACCGAGAGATTTTCGGGGCTTCCCTCAGCTATTACGAAGTAAGGAGCTCCAGCCAACGAGTTGGATATCCTATCCTCCAACGTCCTGCCCTCCGATGCGAACGCAATCCTGCAAGGTCCTCCTTCACTTCCCTTCGATTTCCCGCCCATTCCGCTCACCTTTACCCCGTTAATAACTCCATGTGAGGTTATGAAACTTTTCTGTCACGAAGGAGGTAGGGACGAACGAACGCCCTCATTCATCGTTCGCCAAGAGATCAGTGTCCTTAGTTTGCGGACCCAGCCGGGAGGCGAGGTCCTCGACGCCCTGCAGGGCCATGCGCCCGCGGGTCGTGATGTAATAGAGGTGCCTGCGGCGGTCCGCCCTGACATAACCGGCCTCCATGAGGGCACGGAGGTGGAACTGGAGATGCCCGGTGCGCAGGCTCACCGACCTCCCCAGATCGGTCAGGCTGCGCTCACCGGAACGCAACACCCTAAGCACCTTGACCCTCCAGGCGTTGGCCAGGGGGGCCAGCACCTCCTCCGCGTGCTCCGGAGCGACCTCTGACGATGATACCGGCGGGAGAACTTCCGCGCTAAGATGTCCCAAACGGTTCGTGATGTTCTGATGGATGGAAAGGATGACCTTGACCCGATGTAGCGTCTCCACTGCGTCCTTGGAGCAGGCGCCGTCCGTGCAGGGGGAGCACTCGCCGGAGACCATCCTCTCCAGCTCATCGATCATCCCCTCAGCACCCTGGACATCACCAGCCATGAACCTGTCCGCGGCCGACTCCACGGTCTCGCTCAGCGAGGAGAAGCACCGGTTCTTGTTCTGGCATGCTGAGGAGCTGCGGAGCTGTGTCGCTTCATCGCGGAAGGATCTCCTGCCTTCCTCACCCAAAGCTAGCCTTAACTGCTCTATGAAGACGCTCCTGATGTCCTCATACCTTATGCTTAGCATGTGGTCGCCTAGCGTGTCCACCTCGCTCCTCAGGGAGCGGATCTCTTGTATCATCTGCTCTTCGGTCATGTCACTTGAATAGAAAAGTATTATTTCAGAATATTAAAGTATTGTGACGTCATTCAAGCGACGGTGAAAAAATGGTAGCATTACCCGAGGAAGTCTTCGGTCTGATGAACGAGCAGACCGCGGCCAAGGTATTGGGAACAGCAGCAGCAAACGGGGACGTTCATCTCATCAACGTCGGTGGGGCTGGGGCCATTAACCCTGAGACCGTGTTCATCGGCGAGATCTTCATGAAGAAGACCAGCGAGAACCTGAGCCTGGCGAAGGAGAAGGGCTCGAAAGTGTCCGTCCTGGTGTCCAAGGGCTTCAAGTCCTACGAGGTAAAGGCGTCGGTCGCGGACCACCTGACCTCGGGACCTATCTTCGACCAGATGTCTGAGGCCTTCAAGAAGATGAAGTTCGAGCTCAAGGGCTTGTGGCTTCTCAAGGTCGAAGAGGTGTGGAACGAGAGCCCCACCTACGACGCCGGCCAGAAGATGGTGTGAGAGCACCGAACTTTTTTTCTATTTTTTCCGGCGGAGGCCGGTTTTCCTTATTTCCCCATGTAAGGCCATATGCCTAGGGGGAACTCAGTCCAGCGCAGGAACGGTGGTCTTGTAGGAGGGGTTCAACATCTTTTTTCCGTGAGCTACCCAGGCCTTCTTGATCTCAGTGAGGTCCTTTCCTTCCATCACCCCGGCGACCTTCTCCACCAGAGAGGCCACCAGCTCCTCGTTGACCTTCTCCACATCCTTGACCTCATCTATGATGCTCAGAGATACCATCTGTGCGAGATAGGCCTTGACGGCGAAGTTGACGTTGCGGGAGGTACGCCTCACGATCTCCATAAGCGTCCTGTCCTTGGTAGCCTGGAGTAGGAGGTTGAGGTGTATCTCGGGCCCGAAGGGCATGAGCCCGTCAAGGCAGGCGTCGAACATCTGGCCGATATGGGCGTCGAGGTCACCGCTAATGATGGTGCGAAGCCTCTCCTCCATCTTCCTGTGGCCTACGCGGAAGGCGGCTATCAACAGCTCCTCCTTGGTATCGTAGTGGGACCTCAGCTCGGCCACGGTTGCCCCCGAGGCCTTGGCGACTTGGGCCATGGTGACCTGTGAGAACCCTTTCTCTACGAACAAGGTCATGGCGGTCTGCAGGAACTTGGACGGTTGAACTTTCTTCTTGGCCCCCGGCATGTCACCGCTAATGGTAGGGCTTGATTTAAACATGGTCATGAACGACGGAGCCCTGCCTTCTCCATCGCCACCTTGCGGTTAGGCAAGATGTTGGAAGGCACCGCTCAAGTCGTCCTGGACGTGCTCATGAGCATGCTCCCGTAGGCGAACAACCAAATCATGGGCGGGTAGGCGATCATTCGCTCAAGGCCCCCATGTCCGATGAGCCCGAACAGGTCGATCAACCCTGCATCGCTGATGAACATCGCCACCAAGAAGATCAATCCCACGGTCCCGGTCACGACGGCAATGGCCTTAAACGGTCCTTCCACCTCCCGCATGGTGGCCAGAGGTAGAAGGTTGAAGAACAGGAAGGCCAAGAGGGCGAAAAGCCCGTGCAGCCCCGAGGGATCGTTCAAGGAGATCACCCCTGCGCCGATGGCACCTGCCCCAGCGAGAACATACAGGAGGAGCCGTCCCATTCTCCCGTCGTCACGGTATAAGAAGTAGCCTCCGATGATGCTCAAAGCCCCGACGGCCACCAGGGTCACGGTGAAAAGGGTGGCGGTCTCGTCTATGATGCCCAGGTCGCTTATGGCGTTGTCCCGCACGGAATATCCAGGGGCGATGCTCTCCCCCCACATCAGTGCGGTCAGGAAGAGCGATGGCAGGAGGAAGAGCGTCAGTCCGGCGATGGTGCGGCCTCTCATCGTTCTCACCATAGGGAAATAGAAATATTTGAAAAATATGAAAAGCTGGAGGCCGGGAAGAGAGACCTGTTCTCGTCCCTGGCCGAACGTGTCCGGGCCCTTTTCCTGAGATTAGGATATTTTTACTGTTGCATCTTCTCGGCGACGGCCTCCTTGAAGGCCTCCTCCCCGTCAACCGTGCGGATGCGCTTGGGCTTCAGCTGACCGAGGGCCCGACCCTCACGGGCCCGTTGGTCTATCTCCCTCTGCACGACGGAGTATGCCGCGGCCTTTGTGATCATAAGGTCCAGGCGTCCCAGCTCGATCCCGATCTCCAGCGTGTGATGGGGGTCGTCGCATTCCTTGAGCAGGTGGTCCAGCACGTCCTTCTTGAACCGCTCGACATCGGTAACGTCCTTCTCCGGAATAATAAGGAAGCAAAGCCGCCCGGGATTCCCTTTTATGTTGTACAGCTCCCACCATCTGATGTTGAGGGACCGCGGCATGGCCTCGTGAATGTTGTGAGAATAGATCTTGTTCCCCAGGAAGCAACCCATCTCGTCCTCGACCTCGAAATCGAGCACGTCCACAGAGCGGCCCAGGACCTTTATGAGGGGAAGGACCGTTGTCCTCCCGTCGTCACCCAGGGATATCCTGTGGGCTGGATCGATGACCTCCACCATGTCGCCCGTGGGATAGCGGATAAGGGGTAGGCATTCCCCGGGTCGGGTGACCAGGAGCTCGCCGCGCATTCCCTTTTGCCACTCGGTCCAGGGAGTGCCTTTCACATTGGTGCCGTCCTGCTTGGCATTGGCCACCTCCACTGGATCGGCCAGCTCAGGGATGACCGCGTTGAGGAACAGGCTCAATCCCTTGCTGCCTAGGTCCAACTGGGCCGCGAGGACAGGATTTTCCGTGCTTCCCAGGACATCAACGAACCGAGCTTCGGGCATACTGTTCCGATAATCGGTGTAGTAACCGGTGATGGGCTCCGCGTAAGTGATGGCGATATGGGTCTTGGCGAGCATCGTTCCCAGCCTCTTCGGGTTCACGTTCGCTATGTACAGGCGGGCGACCAAGGACGCGACGAATGATGGCAGGTGCTTATCCCTTCTGAGCTTCTCCTTGACAGTGCTCTGAAGGAAGTCCGGCTCCTTGACGGACCGGGAGATGAAGTACAGGACCAGGGCTGCGCTGGCCACAACATCTATGCGATCAAGCCGGGATGCCCTCCGCATCGCAGGCATGAGATCCGATTCCCGAGTGAGCAGTGTATGGAGAACATCGAGGCCCAGCAGCTCGCTGGTCTCCTCCAGTAGGGCACCGGACACGTTGGGCCGGGCCCCTCCCAGGTTCCACCCCTTATAGGACCTGCCCAGCCCTACGGTCCGGCAGATGATCCCAAAGTCCGTGGCGATGCGCAGCGCATCACTATTGCTGTAGTACATACGTTTGGGGTTCCCGGTGCTACCAGATGTTTGGAAGACATGGTCCGGGCTCTGGAGAAGACACCTTTCCTGGCTCAGCTTCTCAATGGCCTCCTCAATATACTGATACGATGTCAACGGCAGGCTGGATAGGTCCTGCAGGAAGGAGATCTCCCTGATCCTCCCCTCATATATCGCTGACCTCGCCGCTGAGGAGGTTATGCTTCTAAGCATATCCTGATGCCGCGATACCATCGCTTCCCGGGATATCTGCAGGGTGGTGTCGATACGCTCCTCAACACAAGCCGGCCCCTGCTCGTTCATCACAAGGGGGATGGTGGAGGGGTTATTAATCATACCTATCATGATTACGATAGTTCAACGGTCAGGAGCACGGAAGCTACCCTCATCCGTAGACGCTGTCCACCTTCGTCTTGAGATAGTCCAAGAACGGCTTGATGCTCAAACTTTCCCCGGTCACGACCTTGATGAGGTCGGCGGGATCGTACAGGTTGCCCCGTGAGTGGACGTTCTCCGCCAGCCAGCCACCGACCGGAGAGAAGCGTCCCTTGGCCACCTCATCCCTCCAGTCCGGGACATCCTTATCCAGCTTCCTAAGGAACATCCCCCCGTAAAGGTTCCCCAACGCATAGCTGGGGAAATACCCGAAGCTGCCCCCGGCCCAGTGGGTGTCCTGCATGACCCCCTCAGAGTCGTTGTCCACATCAACACCCAGGTATTGGGAGTACTTCTCGTTCCAGGCCTGCGGCAGCTCATCGACCCGGAGCTTTCCGGTGAACACATCCCTTTCCAGTTCGAAGCGCGCAATGATGTGGAGGCCGTAGGTGACCTCATCGGCCTCGATACGTATCTTGGACGGCCCGGCCATGTTGACCGCACGGACGAAGTCTTCCAGCTCGACATCGGCGAGCACCTTACCGGTGGCCTTCTTTAGCTTCGGAAGCATGAACGAGAGGAACTCCGGACTCCTTCCCACCATGTTCTCCACGAAGCGGCTCTGGGATTCATGGACGCCGTAGCTGGCGGCGCTGCCTATGGGCTGGAACATCCACTCGGCCGGAAGGTCATGCTCGTAGAGGGCATGCCCTCCCTCGTGGAGCACGCTGAACAAGCTTGACTTGAAATTGTCCTCGTGATAATGGGTCGTGATCCGCACATCGGTGTAGTACCCGTTGGAGAACGGGTGCTCGGTCTCGTCCAGCCTCCCCCAGGCCTCGGGCCCCGAGGTCCTGTACCCGATGAAACCCATCGCCACCTCGGAGATCCTGCGCTGGGCGGAGACGGGGACCTTCCTGTTAAGCATGGAGGTGTCCGGCCGTTCCGAGGCATTGACCTTCTTCATGATCTTGATGAGACCGTCCCGCATCCCCTTGAAGACCTTGCTTATGCTGTCGGCGGTCATGCCAGGCTCGTACATGTCGAGGAGGGCGTCGTACGGGGTCTTGGTCCCCTTGACCTCCATGAGGATGGCCGCGGCCTTCTCCTTGAGCTCGATGTTCTTCAGGAGATGGTCACGGAACTGGGAGAAGTCCTTGGCGGCCTTGGCCCTCTTCCACGCGCCCACGGACAAGATCTGCTGCTTGGACATATCCGCGACCAGCCGGTCGGGGAGCTTGGACTCCTCGTCGTGGTACTTGCGCATCAGGTGCACGTTCCGCCTCTGCTCCTCGGTCATGTCGGCCAGCCCCTTCTCCTTCTCCAGTATGGAGAGGCTCCGACCGATCTGGGGATCGACGAGCATCTTGTGGCTCATCAGCCCCAGGAGGGAGAGCTGCTCGCTGCGCAGCTCCAGGCCCGATGGGGGCATCTTGGTCTCCATGTCCCAGTAAACGATATCCCCCGCAGTGCGGAGAACGATCATTTCCTTGTACCTGGCGAGCAGCTTATGATATTCCTTGAGAAGTTTGGATGCCATCGTGATCGGCCAAAATATGTCCTGGAAGCTTATACAATTGTTCCTAGCTTCACGAAGGGAGTGCCGTGCCTATTGGCCGATGAGAACCCTGATATTTTTTCTAGCATTTTAGAAATGTTTATGGCAACCTCGACACATGTCTTTTTGCCCCCCGGGGCAGGAGCGTGAAGACATATTCGAACATGGAGTAGTCAGGTATCGATGGTTGAGGCTCATGTACTCCCTGACGATCATCTTCGCGGGAATCATAGGCCTCTTAATGGTGGTGTCCCCCAGTACAGCCAATTCCTTGATGTCGATTCCGACGGAGAACCCAATGATCTTTGGTTTGGCGGGAAGCCTATGGCTAGCTATAGGCCTTCTGTCTGTTCTGGGGCTCAGGTCCCCCCTGAAGTTCGTGCCCGTGCTCCTCTTGGAGCTTATCTACAAGACGGTCTGGATCGTGTTCGTGGTCCTTCCAGCGGTCGTCAACAATAGTTATTCCAGCTGGACAACGCCCACCGTGATCCTGTTCCTGGCCTTCATCGTGGGAGATATCATAGCGATCCCGTTCTGGACCCTGTTCGAGAAAGAGGAGATAGGGACCAAGCGCAAGCCGGAGCCGACCAAGGCTCTGTAGGATGTGCAGGGATGGGTGATCACGCCTCCACACATCCACGCACCGAGGAGGTAGATCATCCAGCATTTTTTTGTCCTCGAGCATCACGTTCTGCCGAACAGACTCAGACGAGCCTCTCGTTCACGTTTCCCATGTGCTCCGCCATGGGGTGCTTGGCCAGGAAGTCCAGCACCAGGGGCACGTATCCTGAAGGTGGCAGGAAGTGGCCTGCTCCCTCGATGACCTCGAACTCCGAGTTGGCTATGCCTGCAGCGACCTTCGCGCCGAAGTTGATGGGGACCATGATGTCCTCCTCCCCGTGGATGACCAGCGTGGGGACCTTGATCTTGTGAAGGCGCTCGTGACTGTCGAAAGCGTCCAGGGCCCTCTTCTGTCGGGTGAAGCCGTTGAGCACGTTTATGCTGCACTCCTCGCCCAGCTCGCATACCGAAACCTTACCGCGGAAGAAGGTCTCGGTGGAACACCACGTCTGCATCATCGTCTGGAAGGTGTCCATGCTCGCACCCTCGCGGACGGAGTGTATCATGGCGTCGATGGCGAAGCGCGCCCGGTCCGGTTCCCGGACATAGGTGGACATGAGGATGAGGTTGGCGACCTTCTGGGGGTGCCTGAAGGTCAGCTCCTGGGCGATGTTCCCTCCCATGGACCATCCCAGCACGTGGGCCCGTTCTATGTCCAGGGCGTCAAGCAGCGCAGCGGCATCATCTGCCATGGTCTCGACGGTGAAGGGAGCTTCCGGAGCCTCGGTCTGTCCGCTCCCCCGGTTGTCGAAGGTTATGACCTTGTAGGAATCGTCCAGTAGGGGGATGGCCTTCTTCCAGTTGTAGAGATCGCCGCTGAACCCGGTGATGAGCAACAGGGGCTCGCCCTCACCCTGGACATGGTAGTGGATGATGGCATCCCCCGCCTTGATCTTGGGCATTCGACCGCCTCGAACTCCAAGGAACTATTTACGGGTTGCTCATCAGGCGTCCGGCCACCGCTGTGCTGAATCCTCCCGGAGCTTGTACTTCATGATCTTCCCTGAGGCGGTGAGCGGGTAGGAGTCGACGAAGGCTACGAACTTGGGCATCTTGTACCATGATATCTTCCCGCGGCAGAAGTCCTGGACGTCCTCGGGGGTCAACTGTGCTCCCTTCTTGAGGATTATGTATGCGCCGACCTGCTCGCCGTACTTCTTGCTGGGCACGCCCACCACCTGCACGTCCTGCACACCCGGCATGTGATGGATGTAGTCCTCGACCTCCTTGGGGTAGACGTTCTCCCCGCCCCGGATGATCATGTCCTTGAGGCGGCCGGTGATGGCGAGGTACCCGTCCTTGTCCATCTTGCCGATGTCCCCGGAGTGTAGCCACCCGTCCTTGTCAATGGCCTTGGCGGTCTCCGCGGGCATGTTGTAGTAGCCCTTCATCACGTTGTAGCCCCGACAGCACACCTCTCCGTGCTCATCCACCACGCACTCCCGTCCCGTCTCGGGGTTGAAGAGCTTGACCTCCACACCCGGCAGGGCCTGACCCACCGTGGAGCACTTCTTCTCCAGGGACGGCTCGTCGTAGCGGGTCTGGGTCATCCCGGGCGAGGATTCGGTGAGACCGAACACGATGGTGACCTCGGTCATGTTCATCCTCTCCACGCACTCCTCCATGCTCTTGGAGGGGCAGGGGGAGCCGGCCATGATCCCGGTACGCAGGGTGGAGAAGTCGAACTTGTCGAAGAGAGGATGCTCTAAGATGGCGATGAACATCGTGGGCACGCCGTAGAGAGCTGTGCATCGCTCCTTCTCCACCGCCGTCATCACGTTGACAGCCTCATACTTCTCCAGTATGACCATGCACGCCCCCGAGTTCAGAGAGGCCATCACGCCCAGGACACAGCCGAAGCAATGGAACAGCGGAACCGGGAGACATATTCGGTCAGCGGGGGTGTAGTTCATGTTGGTCGCGATCCAGTACCCGTTGTTGCCGATGTTGTGGTGGGTGAGCATCACTCCTTTGGGGAACCCCGTGGTGCCGGACGTGTATTGCATGTTGACCACATCATAGCAGGACAGGTTGGCCTGCCTCTCTTTGTACTCCTCGTCCGAGGTCTGCACGGCCATGGCCATGACCTCGTTCATCGAGTACAGGCCGCGATGCTTCTCCGGCCCCAGGAACAGCACCCGCCTCAGATGCGGGAACCGCTCCGAGCGCAGCTTGTCACGTGGATGGGTCTTCAGCTCCGGAATGAGCTCGTAGAGCGTGGCCAGGTAGTCAGTGTCCCGGTACCCGTCGATGATGAAGATGTTCTCCGTCTCCGACTGCTTCAGAATGTACTCGATCTCGGAGATCTTGTAATTTATATTGATGGTCAGCAAGATGGCACCGATGCGCGCGGTGGCGAACTGCAGCGTGACCCAGTGTGGGACGTTCGTAGCCCACACCGCCACCTTCTCGCCCCTCTTCACTCCCAATGCCATTAGGCCTTTGGCCACCCTGTCGATGGTGTCCGAGAACTGCCTCCACGTCTCCCTATAGTCGCGGTCGGCATAGACTATGGCCTCGTTGTCGGGGCACTTCGCCACGGTCTCGTCCAGAAGCTGTCCCAACGTGGCCTCTCTAGTGATCTCCTCTCTAACCATGGGAATCCCTCAGGCCGGTGTGTACACGACCGCATAGATGGTGGCGGGGGTGTTCCCTACTGCACTTACGACGTGCGGGACCACGGAATTGTAGTACATGGAATCCCCGGCCTGGAGGAGGTACTTTTCCTTACCGTAGGTGAGCTCTATGTCCCCGGACACGACGATGATGAACTCCTCCCCTTCATGGGAGGCAATAGCGTTCTCCTCGGAAGGATCGATGATGATGAACAACGGCTCCATGTGGCGGTCGGTCTTGCCCTTCCCCAACGGAAAATAATGGTAGTTGCCGGGCCCCGCCCCGTGATGGGGGGTGGTCTCTTCCAGACGGTCCTCCATTCTTACGATCAGGGGATCGGGAAGGAACTGGTCGTCCATGAACGTCCCCAGTCTTTGACCCAGAGCACGAGAGAGCTTCACCAGCACGCTGAGCGCCGGATACACGATCCCATTCTCTACGTTGTTAACTAGTTCGACGTCTATGCCGGCATTCTTGGCCAGGTCCTCAGGGGTGAGTCCCAGCCGCTCGCGGTAGGTCTTGATACGGGTTCCCAGTTTATGAGAGTTTAACATGCTATCCTCCGGGGGCGTGGTCTGCCAGAGAGGCCAGGTCACGTCCGGACCGCGGCCGCTGGTCTCCCGGCAAATCCGCACAATCGGTAATATATCTTATCACCGGTTGCCGCCGCTTCCCTCACCGCGTGAGGTTCTCCCTCGCCCAGTCCCGGGCGGAGGCGTACACTTTGCGGTTGACCTCCACCAGCTTGGGTCTGGCCGAGAAGCTATCGGCCAGGGAACCAAGGACATCTTCCTCGGGTATATCTATCAGGCCCAGCTCCATCATGGCGCCGAGGAGGGCGGTGTTGGCTGCCTTGGGGACCCCCTGGTCCGCGGCTATGCTCATGGCGGGGAAGGCATGGACGGTGACACCTTCGGGCGGCTTGACCTCTGCGGGTATGGATGCCTCGTACAACACTGTCCCACCGGGGGCCACCGTGGGCAAGAATCGCTCCAGGGAGGGCTGGTTCATGCATACGAGCACGTCAGGGGTCTCCACTGCCGGAGACCCTATCTCCTGCCCCCCCATGACCACGGAGCAGGAGGCCGCCCCTCCGCGCTGCTCCGGGCCGTAGCTGGGGAACCAGGAGACATACCGGCCGGCCCTGCCCGCGGCCTCGGCGACCACCAGGCCTAGGCTGAGCACGCCCTGCCCTCCGAACCCGGAGAACTTGAAGCGCCTCTCCCGGAAGCTGGGGTCTGGCCGCGGCTCCACGCCCCCATCGGTGCCGCCCAGGACCGTCCGCAGGTCCGCTATCTCGATCTCCTGCGGCTTGATGGGTTCATCGGCGCTGCGGTCCTTGAAACAGCCTAAGGGAAACACCTTCTCCATCTCCTGGGTCACGTAGTCGGCGGCCTTGAGGGCGTCCATGCGCCAGTTGGTAGGACACGGGGAGAGGAACTCCACGAAGGCGTAGCCCTTCCCGTCACGCTGTATCTCCAGCGCTTTCCTCACAGCCTTCTTCGCCTGCATGATGCGCTTGGTGTCCGCCACCGACACCCTCTCGACGTACACGGGGGCGTCCAGCTGCGCGAACACCTCGCATACCCTTAGGGGAGCGCCGGTCTTGGCGATGTCCCTGCCGTAGGGGGAGGTGGTGGTCTTCTGACCGGGCATGGTGGTGGGCGCCATCTGCCCTCCGGTCATGGCGAAGATGGTGTTGTTGACGAAGAAGCATGCGAACTTTTCGCCGCGGTTCGCGGCCTGAAAGGCGTTGTTGAACCCTATGGCGCCCAGGTCCCCATCGCCCTGGTAGGCGATGACGACCTTTTCCGGCAGCACTCGCGACAGTCCGGTGGCGACGGCCGAAGCCCGCCCGTGGGGGCCGGCCACGTTCCCACAGTCGAAGTAATAGTAGCAGAAGGCTGCGCACCCTACCGGGGAGACGAACACGGTACGGTCCTGGATGCCCAGGTCGGCCATGGCCTCCGCGATGAGCTTATGTATGATGCCGTGCCCGCAACCTGCGCAGAACGTGGTCGTCCTGCTGCCGTCCTTGCGATCGAAAGTCTCGTAGAATCCTCGGGATCGCTTTATCATGCCTTCACCCCCATTTTTTCCCGGGCGGCCTTGACGACCTCCTCCACACGGACGAGGTTCCCACCCATGCGGTTCACCAGGAACACCTCCGACCGGCTCCTGCGGTCAAGGTGCAGAAGAACATCGTCCCGATACTGGCCGTTGCTCATCTCCACCACCAGGACGGTGCGGTCCCCCACCGCGGCGTTGAGCTGCTCCACCGGGAACGGGGAGAGGGTCACCGGGCGGAAGAGCCCAGCCTTTATACCCTCGGAGCGGAGGCGGTCGACCGCCGAGCGAGCTATGCGGGAGGAGGAGCCGTAGCCGGTTAGGACGATCTCAGCATCCTCCACAAGGTACTCCTCCGCCCTCGCCTCGACCTTCATGCGGGCGTACTTCTCCTGCAACCTGAGGTTGTGCTGCTCGTGGCGGTCCGGGTCCAGGTATATGGAGGTGATGAGGTTGGGCCGCGTGTCGGCGTCCCCGTGTACCGCCCAGGACGAGGTCTCTGGACGAGGAAAGGTGCTCTCCGGAAGCTTCAGGGACTCCATCATCTGTCCCAGGACCGCGTCCGCCAGCACCACCACGGGGGTCCGGTAACGGAACGACAGCTCGAAGGCCTTCATGGTAAGATCGCACATCTCCTGCACCGAGCCCGGCGCCAGGACTATGGTCTTGTAGTTGCCGTGACCGCCGCCCTTGACCGCCTGATTATAATCTCCCTGCTCCGGTCCGATGTTGCCCAGCCCGGGACCGGTGCGCATGACGTTCACGATGACCGCGGGGAGCTGGGCCCCCGCGAGGTAGGAGATCCCTTCCTGCATCAGGCTGATCCCCGGCCCTGATGAGGCGGTCATGGCCAGCTTGCCCGCGCTGGCCGCGCCGAAGATCATGTTGATGGAGCCGGTCTCGCACTCCGCCTGCAGGTATTCCTTGCCCGTTCGCGGGAACAGCTCCGCCGCACCGTGGGCTATCTCGCTGGCCGGAGTGATGGGGTACCCGAAATACACATCACAGCCGGCGTAAAGGGCTCCGATGACCACGGCCTCGTTGCCTTTGACGAACTTCCTCATCGCTTTCCCTCCTTATCCGCTGTATGCACCTCTATCGCATAGAACTCGGGACAATTGTAGAAGCAGATGGCGCAGCCTGTGCAGCCCTCCCCGATATACTCGGCGGGAACGAAACCTCGGCGGTTCATGTGGTCTGCTGGTCTGAGCACCTTTTTGGGACAGGCGGCGATGCAGCGCCCGCACCCCTTGCATTCATCCTCGATGATGACCGGTCGAGGGAGGTCATTGGCAGCGGCCATGTTATCGGCTCGAAAACGTACGACCGTACTTAAACTCTCGGCAAAACTCTGAGGGGCAAAAGGGAGATGTACGGCGGGAACACATCTGAGAGTGGATACCATGACCAAGAAAGAGCTCGGCATGATAATGCCCCCGTTCGCTCTGCCAGTGTGCATTGCGGGAGCCAACATAGAAGGAAGGCCCAACTACTGCACTATAGCCTGGTTCACCATGATCGATGACATCCCCCCCGTGATCGGGCTGGTGATGGCCAAGGAGAGGAAGACCAAGGACGGAATACTTGAGAACCTCACCTTCAGCGTCAATATACCCAGCGCGTCAATGGCCGCGGTCACCGACTACGTGGGCATAACCTCGGGACGCGAGGCCGACAAGTCTGAAGTGTTCGAGAGCTTCTACGGGAAGCTCGAGACCGCTCCCATGATCGAGGAGTGCCCCCTGACCATGGAGTGCGAGCTTCTCAAGATCATCGAGTTCGAGACCACGGACATGATACTAGGGAAGATCGTGGGAGTGTACGCGGAGGAAGGAGTGTTCAGCGAGAACTCTCCCGACGCCGGCAGGCTGGACCCCTTGATGTACCTTTCCGTAGGCTCCACCTATCACCGCTTGGGAGAGATGGTGGCCGAGGCTTTCAAGGTCGGGAAGACCTATCGCCCGGGGACCTGAGGGTTATCTTGCCCTCATCCCCATTTTTAATTGGAGCACCAGCAGCTCGTGGAAGCTATGGGCACCATAGTTAAAGGGACAGGAAATAAAAGATGGAAGAGGCCACGATCGGCCTCTCTATGGAAAAATGATCACAGGTTGTTCCGAGCAAGATAGTAGGCCACGGCGTTGTTGTTCTTGCGCTTCTTGGCCACGCCCATCTTCTCCAGCTCTGCCAAGGCGTTCATGCATTGGGCCTTAGGCAGCTTGGACATAGAGGTCGCCTTCTCCGCACTGACAGCCTTGTCCTCGGATATTATCCCGCCATTCTTCATGGAATTGAACAGTTTCTCGACTTGAGAGGATACCATGAGGCTGTGAAAAATCGTCAGACTAAAATATATTTCGGTACGTCTGACCTGACATGAGAGTGGAGCATCGGCGCATGCCTTGAACCGGTACAGCGCATCCGTGATCTTCGGCGGGTCCCAGCTTCGTCAAGGAGATACGGTCGAGGTTGTATCCGAGGACGCCTCCTCTATCGTTCTAATAATTGATATCGAGGGTAACGACCATGAAGTGAAAGACGATGCTGGGAGAGGAGCCTCAGGAGTACAGGAGGACCAGAGCTGACCTTTTAATAGTACACTAATCTCTAAAGAGAGTGGAAGAGGATCCATGACATCAGTCGCGAGGGTGGTCAAATCTGAGGAGGAATGGAAGAGGCTGCTGGGACCGGAACGGTACAGGATTCTACGTCAGGATGGGACCGAGCCCGCGTTCCATAACCAGTACTGGAACAACCATGAGCCGGGGACCTATGTCTGTGGGGGCTGCGGCAACCCCCTGTTCTCGTCGGACGACAAGTTCGACTCCGGTACAGGATGGCCGAGCTTCATCGCTCCCATCGACAAGAACGCGGTAACAGAGCGGTCCGACCGCAGCTACGGAATGGTCCGGACGGCGGTGGAATGCGCTCGCTGCGGAGGACATCTCGGCCACGTGTTCGACGACGGCCCCCGCCCCACCGGAAAGCGCTACTGCATGAACTCCGGTGCCATGGACTTTCATCCCCGCTGACGCGGAGGCCCGGAGAAAAGTACCTCGACCACCTCGCGCAGGTCAGTGAACGTCAGGTGGTCCCTGCCCATCCTGTTCAGGTGGAGGTCCAGCACCGAGCCGCGGACCGCGAAGGCCATATCCGCGGCCATGGCCGCCCACAGGTCGGAGGTGCCATCGCCGATGTACGCCACCCGCTTGCCGGCAGCATGCTCTTTGAGCACGTTGTCCTCCTTGAAATTATGCGCCTGGCTAAACAGCTTGGGAGGGAATTGGAACCTCACTCCCTTCCCGGTGTCCACGACCTCGGGGGCCACCAGCTCCACCCTGTCCCTCCATCCGAAGGGCTCCAGGAAATGCCGGATGTAGAAGTCCATCCCTGCACTGGTTATGCGGAAGGTGACGCTGTTGAAAAGGCACTTCTCCACTAGTTCCTCGAAACCGGGACGGGGTATGACCACTCTATCCAGTTCCACCAGCATCTCGTCCCTGGACAGGGCGATCATGTCGAACTGCATGCTCATGCACTCCTCTAGGGTGATGATCCCCTCGGCTACGGACCTCTCGAGGGCCTTCCAATCTCCCCTGGCATGACGCTCCAGAATGTATTCCGCGGTGTCGATGAGGGAGATGGTCCCGTCGAAGTCGCACAGCACGGTGAGGTCGTCACCGTCTCCAGCCCCCCTCATCCCAGCATCACCATGCATGCCTTGGCGGTCCCTATGCATCATATCCATGCCCATCAGATCCCATCTCAATATTTTCTGTGGCGGTCATCCCTCGACACTTTTTTACCCACTGGCTTAGATATCAGCCTGGGGGCTGATACCATGCCAGCGCACATAAGGATATGCCCCTTCCTACCGCTATACCCCCGGGAATAGCGTCGTTTACCGAGGGCGGAGACCCCGCCTCCGACATGCCCAAAACATGATGGCCTGGGGCGAGGGTTTATGTCCCGAAATGTTGCTGGGGGGCGACGGTATTGATGGGATTCCCCGATTCCCGATCGGGGCCTAGGAGGATGCACATAATGGTCAATATGAACAATGACCGGCCCTTGACGGGATCAGAGGCCGACCAGCATTTAATTGGAGATCACATAGCCCTAATCTACGAGACCCCAGAGGAGCGGCTCTCGGCGGTCACACCGTTGATACGCGTAGGTCTGGAGAAGGGTGAGATCTGCTTATATATCTCCAACGAGGAGGACGACACCGACATGGTGGAGGCGCTGAAGGCCGAGAACATCGATGTGGACAAGGCCATCGGCAACGGAGGGCTGATCCTCACTCACAAGAAGGAGATGTACTTCAAGCGGGGATACTTCGACCCCGATTGGACCATGAAGGTCATCGGCAACGTGGCCGAGCTCGCCAAGTCCTACGGGTTCACGGCCATGCGGATCATATCCGACATGACATGGACCCAGGAGAAGGTGGCCGGTGTGGAGAAGTGGCCGGAATATGAGGCCAAATTGAACGTGTTCAATCCTGGCATATCCCTGAGGATCATCTGCCAGTACGATCGGAGGATATTCTCTCCGTCCTCTCTGATAGTCGCCTTGCATGCCCACCCCCGGGTGGTCTCTGAGGGCTCGATAAACAACAACATGTTCTACGTACCCACGGACAGACTGCTCCGTGACGACTACTCGGAGCTGGAGCTGGAACGGATGCTCGATAGCATCCGCCTCCACAACAGTGCCGAATCGGACATCCAGAACCGAGACCAGGCGATAGATGAGATACGCCGACGTCTGAGCGAGGAGAACGCGGCCCGGAAGTCCGCAGAGGAGGAACTGGACAAGCAGCAGATAAGGTTCAACGATCTCTCGGAGCGGTCCTCGGACTGGTCCTGGGAGATGGACGAGAACGGGGCCTACACTTGGTCCTCGGCGAGGGTCAAGGAATTACTGGGCCTACTGCCCGAGGACGTTGTGGGCCGCTCCCCCCTGGACCTCATAACCAAGGAAAGCGCGGAGCACATCTCCAACATTCTCACCAAGACCATGGCGGCGCACGTACCCATTACCGCCTTGGAGAAGCAGGCCAAGCATCCAGATGGCCGCACTGTCTACCTCGAGATGAACGGCATGCCCCACTTCGGCAGGGACGGCAAGTTCCTGGGATACCGGGGCATAGACCGTGACATCACAGGTCGGATCACCGCCAAGCAGGCCATCGAGGAGAGCCACAAACGGGTGGAGGAATCGTTGGCCAAGGTGCAGGAGAGGGACAGCCGTATCGAGTCGCTGGAGGTGGCCATATCTCAGCTCAAGGCCCAGCAGGCGGAGCGGGACACCGCGACCCAGTCCATAAAGGAATCACTGAGGTCAAGCCAGGCAGAGCTGACCAAGACCTCTGAGGAGCTCGGCGGGCTGCGCGATGCCCTGCAAATGCGGGAAGAGGAGCTTACGGAGGCCCGGGCCGCGGCCGAGGCCAAACAGGCCGAGCTCGAGGAGCAGAAGGCCAGCCTGACCCTGATCCGGCAGAACCTGGAGGACAAGGATGCTGAACTGATCACCACCCAGAGCGCTCTCTCCGAGGTACAGAAGGCGCTGCAGGGGAAAGAAGGGGAGCTGTTAACACTGGCCGCGAGCTTCAAGTCCCAAACCTTGGAGCTGGGCGGGGTAAGGGAATCCCTCTCCGGAGTAGAGGAGGCCGTGGCGCAGAAGGCCGAGGAGCTCATAACGCTGCATCAGCAGGTGGAGAAGCTCAACGCCGATCTGCAGAAGGCCAACGAGTCCCTGGCCTCTAGAGATGAAGAGCTGAAACAGGTCACGGACCTGCACCTGAAAGCGAAAGAGGACCTGGACCTCAGGACCAAGGACCTGACCCAGACTACCGAAGAGCTGGAATCGAAGTCTACCAGCCTCACCGAGGCCCTCGCTGCCGTAAAGGCGCTCAAGAGCGAGCTTTCCTCCAAGGAGGATGAGGCTGCAGGGCTGTCCGACGAAATGGAGCGGAAGCAGGACGAGCTGGATTGCGCGTGCGAAGAGAATGCGCGGATCAAGGAACAGCTGGAGGAAAAGAGCGCGCTCGCAGCAGACCTCAGTGCTCAACTGGAAGCATCCAAAGCGGAAGTGGTCACCCTAACGGAGGAGCGGCAGACGCTCCAAGATGCCAAGGGGAGGCTGGAGGGCGAGAACTCTCAACTAATATGGGCCAAGGAGCAGCTGGACGACCTCGCCCGGGTCAAGGACCGGGAGATCGAGGAGCTGCGGGCCCAGGCGGAGCGCGAGGAAGAGGAGCGGAAGCTCAAGGAGGAGCAGCTGGTCTCGGCTCTCACAGAGGTCGATGGCCATAAGGGCAGACTGGGGGAGCTGATGAAACAAAGGACACAGCTCACCTCGGACCAGAACGTCAACGAGACCATCATCTTCGGCCTCCGCGAGGCACTATCGCAGAGAGAATCATGGCTGGCAGCATCTAAGGCAGAGGGCGAGGGCTTGGCAACCAAGGCTAGTGCGGCCGTGGCTGAGAAGAACGCCCTGGTCCAGGACCTGAACCGCGCCCAGAGCCAGGTGTTCGTGCTGACCCGTGAACTGGAGCAGAGGGGATCGGACCTGACCCTGGAAAGGGACCAACATCAGCTGAACAAGGAGGAGCTGGAGCTGCGAATAAAGGAACTGGAAGAGGTCCGTACCGAACACCAGCTCGTAAAGGAAGAACTCGACAAGATGGTCCAGGACCTTGCACAGGAGAAGGACCAGCACCAGATAACCGCTCAAGAGCGGGATGAGAAGGAACAGGCGCTCACCACGACCACCGAGGAGCTAGAGGCTGCCCGGTCGGAGCTAGCCCAGATCAGGGAGCTTCAGCAGCGTTCCACAGAAGAATTGGAAAGGAAGAACAGCGAGCTGGAGAGCGTCAGTGGGGAACTGTCAGCTGTCAAGGAAGAGTTTACCCAGCTCACGGTAAGGCAGAACGCTACGTCAGAGGACCTCGAGAACAAGATGAAGGAACTGGCCGCCGTCACAGGTGAGGCTGAAGGTTTAAAGGCGGAGTTATCTCAGCTCCAGGAGAGGAACCAGCTATCCAATGGTGAACTGGAGGCCAAGGGCGTGGAGCTCGTAGCCACTGTGACCACGCTAAATGAGGTGAGGACAGAACTGGCCCAGGTGCTGGAAGAGAAGTCCAGGACCACTGAGGACCTGGAGCACCGGAACCAGGAGCTGGAGTCAATAAGAAGCGACCTCGAGACGACGAGGTCGGACCTCGAACAGCTCAAGGAACAGCATCTAACATCCACCGAGGAGCTGGACTCCACAAAGAACGAATTGGCCCAGCTCAAGGAACAGCATCTAACATCCACCGAGGAGCTGGACTCCACAAAGATCGAGCTTGCTCAGATAAAAGAACAGTACCTCAGCACAAGGGAAGAGCTGGATTCCACAAAGAACGAGCTTGCTCAGCTGAATGAGAAGTACCAGTCAACGACCGAGGAGCTAAGTTCCACAAAGAACGAGCTTGCTCAGCTGAATGAGAAGTACCAGTCAACGACAGAAGAACTGGACACTACAAAGAACGAGCTAACGCAGCTCAAGGAACAGCACATTGCAGCCACTGGAGAACTGGACACTACAAAGAACGAGCTAACGCAGCTCAAGGAACAG